>JAQWCP010000085.1 GCA_028705905.1 Oscillospiraceae bacterium | reverse complement strand
AGACAAAGAGATTTCATCCAATTGATCTTGCCCATATACCACCATCCCGCGCTTGACACCCAAATTGGCAAGCACATGAGCCAGCGGTTCCACCAATTCTTCTGTATAGACGCCCAAAAGCTGCATGGTTGCGGCGGCGGGGTTTGTGAGGGGGCCGAGGATGTTGAAGATGGTGCGAATACCCAGCTCTTTTCGAACCGGCGCAACATATTTCATCGATGTGTGATATTTTTGTGCAAATAGGAAACAGATGCCTGTACTCTCCAGCAGGGAGGTGCATTGTTCCGGTGTCAAATTGATGTTGACACCCAGCGCCTCCAGACAGTCGGCGGCCCCGCTTTTGGAAGAGGCGGCACGGTTTCCGTGCTTAGCCACCTTCACACCAGAAGCGGCAATGACAAGAGAAGCGGTGGTTGAAATGTTGAATGATTTTGCTCCGTCTCCGCCTGTTCCAACGATTTCAAATACGTCGGACAGACCGTGATTAACCTGCAAGCCGTGTTTTCGCATTTCCGCCGCGCTTCCTGTAATAACCTCGATCGTTTCAGCCCGGGCGGCGGAGAGTGCAGCCAAGTATGCGGCTGTCTGAACTTGTGAAGCCTCACCGCTCATGATTTCATGCATCACATCTCGGGCTTCCTGGTAAGTTAAACAATGTTTATCAATGAGCTTTAACGTTGCTTGCTGAATCATGGTGACAGCTCCCTTCGTAAGATAAAAAATTTTGAATCAGCTTGGCACCTGTCGGTGTTAAAATGGATTCTGGATGAAATTGCAAACCAAAGATGGGGAAGTCCTCATGCATCACACCCATCACCTCCCCGTCGCCTGTTTCTGCGACGATGGTAAGACACGCGGGAATGGTCTCTTTCTGGGCGGAAAGAGAATGGTATCTTGCCACGGGAATGGTGTGTTCCACACCCTGAAAGAGGGGACAAGCTGGATGCAGGATGACCTCTGACTGCTTTCCGTGCATCAGCCGCTTTGCGTGGGAGATGGTAGCGCCAAATGCTTCACAAATGGCCTGATGGCCGAGACAGACACCCAACATTGGAATTTCTTTTCCCAGCGTTTTTGCTGCCTGCAAGCAAACCCCGGCGTCTTTTGGATATCCGGGTCCGGGAGACAAAACAATATGGGAAGGATGCATGGCCCGGATTTCCTCCAACGAAAGGGCATCGTTGCGAATGACCCGGATGTCAGGCTGTATTGCGCCAATCATTTGGTATAAGTTATAAGCAAAGCTGTCGTAATTATCAATGAGCAAAATCATAGGAAATCCTCCTCCTGTGCCTTGGACAGCGCTTTGACCACCGCCTGTGCTTTGTTGATACATTCTTCATATTCCCGCTCCGGCACGCTGTCAGCTACAATCCCCGCGCCAGACCGGATGAATACCTTGCCGTTTTTATGATATGCAATGCGAATGGCGATACAGGTATCCAAGTTTCCGGAAAAGTCGAGATAACCAATGGCACCGCCATAGATTCCGCGTTTGTTGCGCTCCAAAGAATTGATGATTTCACAGGCCCGAATTTTCGGTGCGCCGGACAGGGTGCCTGCCGGAAGAATTGCGTCAATGGCACTCAGCGCGTCGCAGTCGGGGCGGATTTTCCCCCGCACAGTAGACCCCAGATGCATCACATGAGAAAATCGTTCGACTGTCATATACTGTTCTACCTGGACGCTGCCAAATTGGCTGATTTTCCCGATGTCGTTCCGGCCCAAATCCACCAGCATATTGTGTTCCGCCTGTTCTTTCTCATCTGATAAAAGATCCATCTCCAGTGCTTTGTCTTCCTCCTCCGTTTTTCCTCGGGGACGCGTGCCGGCCAAAGGGAAGGTGTGCAGCACGCCGTCTTCCAATTTGACCAGGGTTTCGGGAGAAGCGCCGGCAATTTCCATGTCGTCGCTGGAGAAGTAAAACATGTAGGGGGAAGGGTTTGTGGTGCGTAGAACACGATATGTGTCCAGCAGACTGCCCTCAAATTTTGCTTCCAGCCGGTTGGACAAAACCACTTGAAAAATGTCCCCTTCTTTGATGTGATGTTTTGCTGTTTGGACCATGTTGCAATATGCTTCTTGTTCAAACAGCGGACGAAGGGGAGAAGTCAGGTGCCCTTTTTCCTGTTTTTTTGGTGTTCCATGTAAGATCAGCTCCCGCATATTTTGCAGCTCCATTATGGACCGATGATATTCTGTCTCCACTTCACTACAAAGCATATTGATGATGAGGATGATTTTTTGGCGGTAGTGGTCAAATGCAATGACCTTGTCAAATAACATCAGATCCACATCTCGAAAGCCTTCTTCGTCCTCCGCATCCAACGAGAGTTTTGGTTCCGCATATTTGATGTAATCGTAAGAGAAGTACCCCACAAGCCCCCCGGTAAAAGGGGGAAGAGAAGTGATTCTCGGGCTTTTATTTTCCGCCAGAATTTGGCGGAGCACGTCGCCGGGATGATCTGTTTTCATTTCAAATTTGCTTCCCGCCCGGATGGTTGTTGTTCCGTCGGTACAGGTGATCTCCATACGTGGGTCATATCCCAGAAACGTATAGCGGCCCCATGTTTGGTCGGCTTCGGCAGATTCCAGCAGGTAACAATGTTTACTCACATACTGCAATTTACGCAACACCTCAATCGGTGTTGTATAGTCGGAATATAATTCGCAGCTGACCGGAATGCGCTGATACAGTCCGGAAGATGCAAATTCCTTTACTTGTTCCAGGGTGGGCTGAATCATGGATGATCACACCTTTCTATTTATCTTTCTGTCAAAGACAAACAAAAAAGCCCGCCCTTGACAAAACTGTCAAGGACGAGCTACATCGCTCGCGGTGCCACCTTGATTCACGGAAACGAATCCGTGCACTTAGCAGGATACCAACATATCCCCGGTAACTGACGTATACCAGCACGTCGCAGAATACTCAGCTTTTACGCCTTTGACTGCGCCCTCAGCGGTCCATTTGAAGGTCTGTGTTCTGCCCGACTCTCAGCATCTCGGGCTCTCTGTAAGAGCATAACCGACGTTATCTCCGCTTCAACGGTTTCTTGAGTTAATTTTCGTTCATTGTACCATGTATTTTGAATTTGTCAACCCGCTTCAAAAAATAAAAAAACAGATATCTGTATCAGAAGCGGCTTTTGCAAAGAGGCATAATAGAAATTGAGGCGCTCGCAGAGCGCCTCAAACATTGTGATTGTGAGTAAGCCTATAAGCCGGGTTCTGTCTTTTAAGACAGTCATCTATCTTGGCGTGTTGTTGCCAACACGCTCCAGCCACCTCCTCGGGGAAGCCGGGTCGGCTTTGGCGCTCGACGCCACCCCCTCCACGGTGTTGCTCCAGATAGAGTTTACAGGACCGAACAGTTCCCAGTCGGCCGGTGAGCTCTTACCTCGCCTTTCCACCCTTACCACAACTTGTGTGGCGGTATATCTCTGTTGCACTTTTCCTAAAGTCGCCTTCGGCGGGCGTTACCCGTTATCTTTACCCTATGGAGCCCGGACTTTCCTCACAAACAGCCTTTCGGCTTGTTTGCGCGACTGTCCAGCTTACTCACAATCACGGCCACCAAAAAACAAAGTGTTCTTTGCTGGCAGATCACTCTATTCTAAGTCAAATTGGTACGGTTGTCAACGGGAAAGTAATGGATCATGGTGCAAATTCAATTGAAATTTCCATAAGAATGTTCTATAATTGAACGGAAGGAGCGCCGGTTGACGCAATCCGTAGTGGCTCCCGAAAGGTGATAAGAAACAGAAGGAGGAAGAAACGATGCGCTCCACCGTAAAAGAATTCTTAGCGTCCCTTAAAGGAAAGCGGGTCGCAGTGATTGGAATTGGGGTAAGCAACACACCACTTATTCGCATGCTGTTGCGCGCAGGCATCCCTGTGACGGCATGTGATCAACATGATCGCATACAATTTGGAGACTTGGCAGGAGAACTGGAAAGCTTGGGCGCCGTATTGCAGCTAGGAGAAGATTATTTGCAGGATCTGCATCAGGAGGTTATTTTCCGCACACCCGGCATGCGGCCAGACCACCCGGCGCTTTTGAAAGCGTCTGCCAAGGGCAGCGTCATCACGTCGGAAATGGAGATATTTTTTGATGTTTGTCCTTGTCCTATTATTGCCGTAACGGGCAGCGATGGGAAAACGACGACGGCGACGATCATTGCAAAGCTTTTGGAGAAAGCGGGAATTACCACTTATCTGGGTGGCAATATTGGAAAGCCGCTTCTGTCCCAGGCGAGTGATATGCTTCCGGAAGACCGGGTGGTTCTGGAGCTTTCCTCTTTCCAGCTGATGAGTATGAAAACTAGCCCGGACATTGCAGTGATCACGAATTTGGCTCCAAATCATTTGGATGTGCATCGTTCCATGGAAGAATATATTGCAGCGAAAGAAAACATTTTTCTTCATCAGGGAAGAAGTGGAACGGTTGTCTTAAATTATGATAATGATATCACCCGTTCTTTTGAACAAAAGGCAAAAGGGAGTGTTGTATTTTTCGGCCGGCAGCAGGCGCCGAAAGAAGGCGTTTTTTTGGATGGCGATGTGATTTCCATGCGAAAAGGGGACGAAACCAGAGGTATATTACAAACATCGCGTATTTTGCTTCCAGGTGTGCATAATATTGAAAATTATATGGCAGCTATTGCCGCGGTGGAAGGTCTTGTTCCGGACCCGGTGATTCAGGAGTTTGCTGCCACATTCAAAGGAGTAGAGCACCGCATTGAGTTGGTTCGTCGCCGGAACGGAGTGTCTTTTTATAACGATTCCATTGGCACCAGCCCGACGCGGACCATTGCAGGCTTGCATTCCTTCCCGGATAAAGTGATTTTGATTGCAGGGGGATATGACAAGCACCTGCCATTTGACGAATTGGGGGAAGAAATCGTTACCCATGCCAAGGTGCTGGTGCTTAATGGTGCCACGGCCCCCAAGATCCGTGCTGCTGTGGAGCAGGCGCCAGGGTATCAAAAAGGCACTCCGGAGATCATAGAATGCCACAACTTTGAGGCAGCGGTCTACGCAGCAGAGGCTGCGGCGAAAGAAGGCGATGTGGTGCTGCTTTCTCCAGCCTGTGCGGCATTCGACCAATTTAAAAACTTTGCAGAGCGGGGCGCCACATTTAAGAAAATGATTTATGAATTGTGAGTGTGAGAGAATGGATGTTCGAGCAGCTTTGAACCAGATTTGCCAGGCGAATGGACCGTCTGGTTTTGAAACCCAGGCTATTCAATGCGCTTCCCAGCTTCTCAAACCGCTTGTAGATGAGACATGGATTGATAGGGCGGGAAATCTCATCGGTGTGCGGCGGTGTGGAAAGGCCCATGCAAAACGAGTCTTGCTGGATGCGCATTTGGACGAAGTCGGGCTCATTGTTACCGGGATTGATGGCGGCTTCCTGCGCTTCCAAACCATTGGCGGAGTGGATGTGCGGATTCTAGCAGATCGGGAAGTGACGCTTTTGACAGATCCACCTTTGTTTGGGGTAATCACCTGCTTGCCGCCTCATATCCAGGACAAAGAAGCATTTGACCAGACACCAGCGATTGAGAAATTGCTGATTGACGTGGGGCTGTCAGCAGAGCAGGCGAAAGAGCGGATTCCCCTTGGAACGCCGGCGGTATTTCGAAGTGATTGTTTCTCTCTTGGCGAGAGAAATTTTTGTGGCAAAGCGTTGGATGACCGCGCCGGATTCGTAGCGCTTCTGTGTGCGCTGGAACGGCTGCAGCAGGAGCCACTGCCGGTGGATCTTTATGTGATGGGAAGCACCCAGGAAGAAGTGGGCGGCCTGGGTGCGGGGAATGGTGCATATGCCATTTGCCCTGACTGCTGTGTGGCGGTGGATGTCACATTTGGACAATCGCCGGATACGCCGAAGGAGAAAACGTTTCAGCTGGGAAGCGGTGCAGCCATTGGCGTTGGGCCAAATATGACCCGATGGATGTCTCAGCGCATGATTGGGCTGGCACAAGAAGAAAAGATTCCCTATCAGATTGAAGTGATGGAGGGAAGCTCGGGCACCAACGGCTGGGCCATGCAAATCGTGCGGGAAGGCATCGCCACTATGGTGGTGAGCTTACCGATCAAAAACATGCATACCCCGGTGGAAGTATTGGCCCTTTCTGATCTGGAAGCAGTCTCGGCCTTGATCGCAGCATTCATCCGGTCATTTGAGGAGGAAACCCAATGAATACAATGCTAGAGCAATTGAAAATATTATGCGCGCTTAACGGGGTTTCCAGTTTTGAAGATGAAGTGCGGGACTATCTGATCAGGCAAGTGACGCCATATGCAGATCAGGTTCGCGTGGATGCCATGGGAAACCTGATTGTAACAAAAAAAGGAGCGCGCCCCTGTGGAAGAAAGGTATTGCTGTCTGCGCATATGGATGAAGTGGGCATGATGGTTCGACTTATAACGGAAGAAGGATACCTCAAATTTGCATTTGTTGGCGGTGTTGATCGCAGGGTGGTCCTGGGAAAGCGGGTCTTTGTTGGCCCAAACCGCATTCCGGGAATCAGTGGATTAAAACCTCATCACCTAGTTGGCAGGGAAGAAGAAAAACAAATTCCAAAGGTGGAAGATTTATATATTGATATTGGCGTGCAAACGAGAACAGAGGCCGAAAAGAACGTCTCTTTGGGAGAATATGTGGCATTTGATCCGGAACAAACAATATTTGGAGATGGGTATTTTCAATCCAAAGCCATTGACGACCGTGT
>JAQWCP010000084.1 GCA_028705905.1 Oscillospiraceae bacterium | reverse complement strand
GCGTTGCGGGAAGAGCTGGGCGGACCGCCGCCGTTTTTCACCCGACGCTATTCGCCGGGGTACGGCGATCTGCCGCTTGCGCTGCAAAGGCCACTGTTGCAGTTGCTGGATGCCGGGCGAAAAATCGGGCTTTCTGTTAGCAACAGCGGGTTGCTGACCCCCCGGAAATCTGTCACGGCAATTGTGGGGTTAAATAAAACGCAGATGACAAAAGAGAAAAGCGGTTGCGCGGTATGCAGCAACCGAGAAACATGTCTTTACCGAAAGGAGGGGATCTCGTGTGAGTAGATTTCAAACAAAACATGAGATTATGTTTTTAGACGGCGCCATGGGGACCATGGTGCAGGCCGCGGGGTTAAAGCTGGGGGCTATGCCGGAGCTGCTGTGTCTGACCAATCCAGCGCTGATTACAGACATTCACCGCCAATATGTAGAAAGCGGCAGTGAAATCATATATACCAACACATTTGGCGCCAATGCCTATAAGTTGGAAGGCAGCGGATACTCTGTGGAGCAGGTTATCACGGCGGCTGTCGGTTGCGCTCGGGCAGCAGGAGAAACGACGGCAGTGGCGCTGTCCATCGGGCCAACCGGGCAAATGATGGAGCCGGGAGGGACCTTGTCGTTTGAGGGAGCCTATGAGCTTTTTGCCCAGCAAATTAGAGCCGGTGCGGCAGCGGGTGCAGATCTCATTATTTTGGAAACCATGAGCGATTTATACGAGGTAAAAGCGGCGGTTTTGGCTGCCAAGGAGCAGTCATCCCTTCCTGTCTTTGTGACCATGACCTTTGAAGAGAATGGGCGTACATTTACAGGATGCAGCATCCCCGCCATGGCGGCGACACTGGAGGGACTGGGTGTTTCTGCCATGGGGATCAATTGCTCTTTGGGGCCGGCAGAAATTTTCCCGTTGGCGAAAGAGCTTGCAGCCTGCACGTCGTTGCCTTTGATCATCAAGGCAAACGCTGGTTTGCCCGACCCGGCCACAGGAGAATATGGAATCGATTCAACTCAGTTTGCAGGGCAGATGGAAGCATATCGGTCTCTTGGCATTGCTTATGTAGGCGGCTGCTGCGGCACCACGCCGGAGTATATCCGCCGCTTGCGGGCGACCCTGGCAGGCAGCAAGGTGTCTGCGCGCAGCAAGCGAGAGGTGAGTGTTGTGACAACACCCACACGCACCGTGGAAGTGAAGGGCGTTCGCGTCATTGGCGAGCGGATCAACCCTACAGGCAAAAAACGGCTGCAGCAAGCGCTGCGCGATGGTGATATGGATTATCTGTTACTGCAAGCGGTTTCTCAGGCAGAAGCGGGCGCAGATATTTTGGATGTCAATGTAGGGGTTCCAGGATTGGATGAACCAGCTTTGATGGCAAAGACTGTACGTGCCTTGCAGGCGGTAACGGATTTGCCACTGCAACTGGATTCCTCTAACCCAGCGGCATTGGAGGCAGGACTTCGTATTTACAATGGGAAGCCCATTGTCAACTCCGTCAACGGAGAGCGGGCCGTTTTGGACACTGTCCTGCCCCTGGTGAAACGGTATGGTGCTGCCGTGGTAGGACTTACTATGGACAACGATGGCGTGCCCGAGACGGCGGAGGCACGGTTCCAGATTGCAAAGCGGATCTTGGACGCGGCGCTGTCTTTTGGCATCCCGAAAGAAGACGTCTATATCGACTGCTTGACGTTGACCGTATCAGCGCAGCAGGAGGGTGCAATGCAGACGCTGCGTGCCATGGACATGGTTAAAAATGAATTGGGGCTGGCCACTGTTTTGGGCGTGTCGAACATCTCCTTTGGCCTGCCAAATCGCGGTTTGCTCAACAGCACCTTTCTGACGCTTGCCATGGGACGGGGCTTGACGCTTCCCATCCTCAACCCCAACAGCACGGAAATGATGCAGGCGATTTCCGCGTTCCGTGTGCTGTCAGCGGAAGATGAAGGTGCTGCCGCCTATATTGATGCGTTTGTCAACACAGCGGAACCCAAAAAGGCGGCGGAACAGACCCAGCGCAGCTTGGAAGAGACAGTGGAAAAGGGATTGCGGGAGGAAACGAAGCAACTGACCAAAGCCCTTTTGGAAACAATGGAGCCGCTGGAGCTGATTGATCAAAAGCTGATTCCAGCACTGGATACGGTGGGGATGAAGTTTGAGGCAGGCACCTTGTTTTTGCCCCAGTTAATTGCTGCGGCGGCCGCCGCCCAGGAAGGATTTGACGTGGTGCGGGACCAGCTGGCCAATGCGGGGGCAGCGCCTGTTGCCAAAGGGAAAATTGTCATTGCGACGGTCAAAGGGGACATTCATGACATTGGAAAGAACATCACAAAAGTCATTTTGAGCAATTATGGATATACCGTCATTGACTTGGGCCGAGATGTGCCCCCAGAGCGGGTGGTGGAAGCCGCCATTTCCCACGATGTGTCCCTGGTGGGCCTCAGCGCTTTGATGACGACGACCCTCCCTAGCATGGAGCAAACCATAAAGGCCTTGCATGCTTCCGGGCATCCGTGCAAAGTATTTGTCGGCGGCGCGGTGTTGACGCCGGATTACGCAAAAAGCATCGGGGCGGATTATTATGCAAAGGACGCCAAGCGGGGAGTGGATATTGCCAAAGAAGTCTTGGGCTAGAAACAGAAAGCGAAAAGGAGCTGCATCGCGATGCAGCTCCTTTTATTTTAATCGTTCGATTCCGTTTGCGCATAAAAACCAACGGGCAAATGTTGCTGCGCGTCCAGCAAAAGGCCGATGAGCCGGTTGGAAAGCAAGAAACCCATAGGCGTAAAATGCCAACGGCCATTTTCCAGAACGGCCCAGCCTCGGGATTCATATTGTTTCAAAAGATGCAGAATGGGTGCAAACTCCATGGCGTAAGGACGGGCATATTCTGCTTCTGAAATGCCGTTTGCAGTTCGCAAACGGAGCATCAGATATTCCCCGTGGCGCTTTCCTTTTGGGAGAAACTCGTATTCATCCAGAAGGGACGCACCTCCTTGCACGCCTCCGATATACCCATCTAAATCCCGCAGGAAGGAGTACCGGTATCCTCCAAAGTCGGAGTGGGCGCCGGGCCCAAGACCAATATATTCTTCCAAAGTCCAATATTTCAAATTATGACGGGATTCCCGGCCGGGTTTTGCAAAATTGGAAATTTCATATTGCTCATATCCAGCCTTTTTCAGAAAATGGACGCAATAAAGGTAAAGATCTGCTTGCAAATCATCGTCGGGCAGAGAGAGCTGGCTACGCTGGGCATAAAAAGGGGTGCCGTCTTCTATTTTTAGACCATAACAGGAAAGGTGGTCTGGGTTTAAGTCGATAGCGGCTTGGAGGGTATCTCGCCAGTGCTCCAACGTTTGGTGGGGCAGCCCATACATCAAATCCAAACTCAGATTTTCAAACCCTGCATTGCGCGCAGCTTGCACCGCCTCTTTGGTCTGTGAAAACGTGTGTGGGCGGCCCAAGACTGCCAGAGTTTTGTTATCTGCTGATTGCATCCCCAGGGAAAGCCGATTAAACCCAGCCTGGCGCAAGCAGGAAAGCCTATCTTCCGTGGCACTGTCCGGGTTTGCCTCAATGGTGATCTCCGCGTCAGGGTGGACGCGAAACTGAGTTTGGATGGCTTTGAGGATGGCGGTGAGATAGTCTGTGGGGAAATACGAAGGGGTTCCCCCGCCAAAATAGATGGTGTTCAGTTCGTATTGTGGCGTGAACTGTGCGGTTTCCTGTATATGAGCCAAAAGTGCTTTGTAATATGGTTTCCACTTGGCTTCTTGACCGGAGAAAGAATAGAAATCGCAGTAATTGCACTTTTTATAGCAGAAGGGAATGTGTACATAAAGGCCTAGGGGTTTGCTGGTGGTTGGTTCTATTTTTTGTTCCATGGTTGGCGCCTCCTGGTACTGAGGATCAATCGCATTGTGCTTTGTAACGGCTAGTATACCACGAATCGACCAAAACAGCCAGATAATTCTCATTCTTTTTCACCAAGGTAAAAAAGCAACTTGCCTGGCCCGTCAGGTACAGAATGCACGGTTCAAATGGAAAAACCGGAGAGCGGCTTTGCCGCTCTCCGGTTTTAATAAGGATAGGAGGATAGAATGAAAAGAAATGATTCTCTCTTGCAAGTATGATTCTCTCTTGCAAATATGATTCTCTCTTGCAAGTATGATACTATCAAGAGATTATTAAAAAAATTCGCTTGATTTGTTACAAAATCATTAAATCTTTCGGAACTTTAAATTTTTTTTCGAAGGTGCCGGAAAAAGGTGCGCAGCAGGGCAGCGCTCTCTTCTGCCAACAGGCCACCGGTTACTTGGGGACAGGGGGCAAGCCCTGTGGCGAACAGGTCAAATTTTCCTCCGCAAGCGCCCAGATTTGGGTCGCTTGCACCATAATATACCGTTGGAATGCGTGCATTGAAAATAGCACCGGCGCACATAGGACAGGGTTCCAATGTCACGTAAAGCTGCGCTTTCCAAAGGCGCCAACCGCCCAGCGTGCGGCAAGCCATGTCCATGGCCTCTATTTCCGCGTGGCACAGCGCATTCTTGTTTTGTTCCCGCCGATTGCGTCCCTGCCCGACAATTTTGCCGTCCCAAACGATGATGCAGCCAACAGGCACTTCTCCTTCCGCACCAGCCATTTGCGCCAGTTGCAACGCCTTTCTCATATACCCTTCCGGCTCCATCAAGCCACCTTTCTCCATTTGGATCATCCCCCCACAGGTGGTGCGTGGAAGCCAGCATTATTTCGGGGGAACCATCCTTGCAGCGCGTCATAAAAATTGGCTTCTGTTGCAGACTGGTAAGGATAGACCCAGAGGCCAACAATGCCAAATGTGATGGAGGACAAGATGAACCAGCCGATGAAGCTGAGATCTAAAATGAATAAATCCAGTTTGTGTCCGTACATCATTTCTTTACTCATGGAAATGGCCGTAAGCGCCGATATGTCTGGGTGATCTTTTAATATGCGAAACGTCATCCGGTATCGATAGGCCGCCACAATGCCGGGGAAGAAAAACAGCATGCTCCACAAGAAGGTGAAAATGGAAGTGAGAATACCAGCAAAGAGAACACGGCTTACGTCTGTAAATCCTTCAAACAGAGTGGAGAATCCGGCGGTTTGCCCCCGGGCCAGCTTCATGCCATAAAATGTGAATCCCACGTTATAGATAAGAGAGAGCAGAGAAAGCAGGATGCTCAAAAAGCTGAGCAAGAATGCCGGGGCAACCAGCGCGGAATCCAAAACAGCATAGAGTTCCTCTGCATTTCCGGTAAAATACGTTGAGCTTAGAAGGGAAAACCCAGAAAAGCCGACTGTCAGCAAAGTGATGATGGAATAAACCCCTGCGGGAATCAGAAGATAGACCAACGTGACCAGCATTGGGTGGGGCCGGACATTTTGTAAAGATTGTTTGGCGGCCCATTTTAAGTCTGCGCGAGATACATTCATGAATCGTGCCTTCTTTCTTCTGCTTTATAGGAAGAGAGACATTAATTCTCCTTCATGGATTTGTGAAAAATATTCTGAGATGTGCAAACGAGAGAAAGCTGCCTGAAGGGCGTCTTCCCGCAAAGGTGTTCCCACAAGCCCCTGCTCCAGCGGTTCCAGCTGTTCTGCACCGAAAAAGTCACCATAGAAACGAACGGATTGTATGTTTCCTTCTTTTACGCTGAGATAGACCGTCACAAGGCCGCCGGGGAAATGCGCCTCCCGGCGGATGGTATAGGGCGGGGAAGCACCGTAATTCCAATCCCAGGTGGCATATTTTTCATCACGCAATTTGTAAACGGCGCTTTGTTCCTCCTCTGTCAGTGAGTGGGAGACGATCCCCTGTGGGAACAAATGATGCAAGAGAGAGACCTGGAATGCCTCGATTGTCATAGAAGGGGGCAGATAAGGGATGAGGTTTGTCACACGGGCCCGGGTCGATTTTACCCCGTGGGAGACGTACTTGCTCTCTCGCACGCGAAGTGCATCTGAAAGAACATTCAGATTGGAGTCAAACAGTAATGTGCCGTGGTGCAGTACCCTTCCGCTGCGCACATATTGGGCGTTGCCGGAAAACTTTTTGCCATCCACCGTCAGGTCATTGCGGCTATTGAATGCAGCTGTGACGCCCAAGGCAGAAAGCGCACGGACGATGGGCAATGTAAAGGCACGAAAATCAAAGGCTCCATTGCTTGCTTGATGGGTGATAAATGTGAAATTTAGGTTTCCAAGGTCGTGGTATACGGCGCCGCCGCCCGACATCCGGCGCACCACGTGAATGCCGTGGGCATTGACATAGTCTGCATTGATTTCTTCTGTGGTATTCTGATGTTTTCCCACCACAATGGTATTGTCGTTGCGCCAAAGCAGTAAATAGGACTGGCTTGGATCAAAGGAGGCAAAGACATATTCTTCCAATGCCAGATTAAAGTAACAATCCATACTGTGGTTTGGGATGTAAATCATACGTCAGATTCTCCTTATTTGTGTCTCTCTGTCATCTCTCCCCGGCGGTAAGCAGCCAACAGCCATTTCAGCTCCTCCACCCGGGCGGTCAGGTTTTTTCCAATATCCGTGTCTGCCACCCGTATACGAGGCTCCATTTTTTCCACAATCTCCAATGTGGGGGAAGGACGGGGGCCGATTGCGCAAGGAGGATAGGGCTTATGGGCGGCAAGCGCCAGATGACGGGAGTTGAAGATGAGCGTGTACCCCCCCATACCCGTGGTGCGCTGATACGCCTTGGATATGCCGCCGTCGATGATATA
>JAQWCP010000083.1 GCA_028705905.1 Oscillospiraceae bacterium | reverse complement strand
CATAAACGAGACTTCGCAAAAGATCATTAAAGAAGATCTGAAAGATCTACTCGAAGAGAAAAACTACAAGGTGGTAAATGCCGCCAGTGACATAGCGTTGGAGGGAAATCATAACTTCATTCTGGTGTTGACTCCGGAAAGACTTCTCTACCTGCTGATCGGAAAGCCCGATTTGCAGATAGATTATCTTTTTATTGATGAGGCACACAAGATGTCTGGAAAGAACAGCCGTGGCCCGTTCTATTACAAGACAGTGGATATGCTCAAGAACCGCGCCAACCCGCCGCATTTTATTTTTGCTTCACCAAACGTTCCGAATCCGGAAGTGTATTTGAGACTTCTGACTGATATCAGCGAGCACGGAGACAAAAAGCTGAGGACTGCATTCTCGCCTGTGACCCAGGTGAAATTCCTCTTGGACTTGCAGAATCGCGAGATATCGGTTTATAACGAGCATTCTGGGGCAAAGATGCGCATAGCGGAAATACCACAAGGCCAGGCGACATTGACGCACTTTTTGCTCAAGATCGAACGACGGAATGATGGCCTGCCGGAAGAAGCTAGGCGGCAGACGATAGTCTATTTCAATGGAAAGGCGAAGGCCGTCGAGGCAGCACTTGACTTATCGCAGTACCTCGACGAACTGGATGATGACGACTTGACGGCTTTGTCCAGTGACATAGCCAGTGAAGTTCATGGAGATTACTATCTCGCAAAGATCATCAAGAAGGGCATCGCCTACCATATCGGTTATTTGCCAGCAGCGATACGTATGAGAATCGAGGACATGTTCCGCAAAGGCAAAATCACGACCATGTTCTGCACCAGTACGTTACTGGAAGGCGTGAACCTTCCAGCGGATAATCTGTTCATAACGGACAACAAGATTTTCAGAACGCCGATGAATCCGGTGGATTTCAGGAATCTCATAGGCCGTGTCGGGCGAATTGAATACAACCTTTATGGCAATGTGATTTTTGTTTCTTCGCAGGATGATAAGCTACCGGAGACCGAGTACGTGAAGATGCTCAAGGAGCCGGTTCCTGAACAGACGCTTTCCATTGACGCTGGGGCTAAGACACTTACGAATCCGGAAAGAAAATATATCGTAGAGGCACTCAAAGAAGGCAACATTGAGCTTGTAAAAAGGAATAAGTCTCAGTCGGAGGAATCCTATGTCATGATGCGAAAATTCGGTCTGATTCTTCTGCGAGACATCATGACCGACAATAATAGCCTCGTTCGGCAATCATTCTCGGATTTGGTCACACCAGCTGATGCAGAGTGCATCAAAGAGAAATTTAAAGATCCTATTGCACTACCAGATGACGACATCAATATTTCAGCTGACCAGACGAAAAACCTTATCATTGCCATCCGGAATGGGCTTGAGTACCCGAAGATGGTAAACGGGGAATTCGTATACAAAGATGTAGTCGGATTCCTCGAAAAGCTATGCACTATATTTAAATGGGAGAAATACGAATACTCCACCCTTGGAAAAGTCACAGATGGAGTGCATAAGAAGCTGCGGTGGTATGCCGTAATTCTCATTCAGTGGATGTCCGGTCTGGGGCTGAGCAACATTATGAGACAAGGTATCCGGCATCACGTACAGCATCCGGACAATTTCTGGATTAATAAAACCCAGACAACGATTTACAAGGATAACGTGGAGTTTCGAAACATTCTGTTTGCGGATACCCTCGAAGTCATTGACAATATCATCCTCTTCAGCCTGTCAAACTACTTCCTGCGTTTTTCCAACGAATACAAGAAGATTCATGGCGTCACGGAATTCGACAATAACTGGTATGAATATGTGGAATACGGAACCACGAATCAGGTGACCATTCTTTTGCAGCGAATAGGGTTCACTCGTGAAAACTCCACATATATACGTGGTCACAAGGATAAGTACATACTGCAGGAAGGCGAATCGAAGCTACTGCTCAGTCGCGACTTGCTTGAATGCGGCAACCAAAATGTCAGGGAACAGGCCAAAACGATTTTGCTGAATATGCCAGAGATGTTTGAACCAGAGAAGAATCAGGAGGGCAGACAGGAGCAACACTAACTATATTAAGCAGATCGTCGATGACTACTGCGTCCTGGATACAGAGACCACAGGGTTGTCCGCTTACTATGACGAGGTCATCGAAATCGGCATCCTGAGAGTACGGGACAACACGATCGTCGATCGGTATTCACAGCTGATACAACCGGAATACGAGATTGACGACTTCATCACGGAATTGACAGGGATAACGAATGAGATGGTCGAAGGGATGCCCACCATAAGCGAGGTGAAAGACAGCGTCCTGTCATTCATCGGATCGGATATCATCGTGGGGCATAACACGTCGTTCGATATGCGGTTCCTGCAAGCGGGGTTCCAGCAGGAGTTGGACAACCAATACATGGACACCATGCAATTCGCCAGAAAGTTATACCCTGAGCTCAAGCATCACAGGCTTTCGGACCTGACGGAATACCTTGGGCTCTCCAATAATATGCATCGCTCGATCGCGGATTGCATCGCGACGAAGGAACTCTACGATGCGGAAAAATCCCTCATGGCCGAAAGAGGGTTGAGGATCGAGGACCTGTGGGCATCCGGTGGCGGGCATGGAATAGACATCGGCTCCATCATGCCCACTGCCGAGGTCAACGAAGACGGATTCTTCTACGGCAGGCACGTCGTCTTTACCGGGAAGCTTGAGAAGATGCTTCGCAAGGACGCCATGCAGCTCGTCGTGAATCTTGGCGGTGTCCTTGACAACACCGTTACCAAGAAGACGAACTACCTTGTCCTCGGGAACAATGACTACAATGCCATTCTCCACGGTGAGAAATCATCGAAGCATAAGAAGGCTGAACAGTTGAAACTCGCGGGTCAGGATATTGAAATCATCGACGAATTGACGTTCTACGACATCTTGAAGGATGAGGAGATCCTCTGAGCAGTTACCCTTTTCAACAACCGTCATACCGCCGGCTATGGAGCGGACGCCACATTCATGGCGAACGATTCGTTGGTGGAACGGGTCGAGACGATGGCATTCAGGGCTTTTCCCGCATGCCCTGCTCTCGAGACGATTGGCGGAATGGACGGTACGGATTATATTATGGAGAAACGGGCTCTCGACCTTTTCCCGCAAACGGTCAGGAGCAAAAATACAGTAATTTTGAGCTGGTTTTCCTCTGGACCGGTTCCCGCGAACGGAGAGACGACTTTTTTCCGTAAACGGGAACATATCCGACATCCATTCTCACCGCTCGTGCCATGTTGAGTGCGTTGTATTGATAACAAAGGTTGAAAATAAGATGTGAAAGATTGGTGTAACATATGAAAAAAGTAAAAATCATGGTGATGAAACAAACGATCTATTAAGATTTGATAGATCAATACGAAAATCCGATAAAGGATACCTGTGACATGAAAGTCGAACAAGTATACATTGCCAATGGCTGGGAAAAGCCAGATGGCATGTGTAACAGTGCATGGGAAAGTATGTCTGCTTTCGTCATGACTCTTGCTCACGGCTATGATGGCTGGATGAAGAATAAGAAGTCAGCTATGATTTCGTGTAATGACGGCTTCCGTCCAGTGAGCTTTTTGATTGAGACAATGGCTGAGGATGCGGAGTAACAGACAAATTTGAATTTAATTACATAGTACGAAGGGGAGAATCAAAATGAAAAAAACTGGTTTATACTTGATCGAATTGATACAGATACCCATATTATCAGCGAATACCGCCATTGGGAGGAGACGCACTGCTATCTGCTTGAAGGTGAAGAACGGTGCTTACTCATCGACACAGGTCTTGGTATCTGCAATATTTCCGATGAAGTGAAAAAGCTGACGGGCAAGCCGGTAATTGCTGTGGCGACACATATCCATTGGGATCATATCGGTGGACACAAATACTATCCGGAGTTCTACGCACATGAGGCAGAACTAAACTGGCTGAACGGTGGATTTCCGCTGTCAATGGATACCATCCGCGGTATGGTTATAGACCGTTGCGACTTACCGGAATGTTATGATGTCAGCACTTATAAGCTCTTTCAGGGAATACCAACGCGGGTACTACATGACGGTGACACCATCGATTTGGGTGGGCGTGTAATCACTGCACTGCATACGCCGGGACATTGCCTGGGCATTTATGTTTTTGGGAACCACAACGTGGATACTTATTTACCGGCGATCTTGTCTACAAGGATACGTTGTTTGCGTACTACCCTTCCACCGACCCGCAGGCATATCTCACTTCGCTTGAAAAAATTGCGATACTACCCGTGAAAAAAGTATTTCCGGCTCATCACAGTCTGGACATTCAGCCAGAGATTCTGACCTGTATGCGAGACGCTTTCCGCCAGTTGAAAGACGTTGGCGACCTACATCACGGCAGCGGCACCTTTGATTACGGCGATTGGGCTGTCTGGCTGTGATGATATAAATTCCAACTTAAGGGTGATTATTATAAATAGTAAATTTGAAAATAAAGATTATCTATATTAGTCATATAATAGTCGAAAGAAACGGGGTAGTAAAGATATATTAGGGATATATTTTAGCGGAACAGGTAACACAAAGCATTGTATTGAACTGTTCATAAAAGAATTTGACGCAGCAGCGAAATGTATTTCAATTGAAGATGCGAGGGTCTTAGACGAAATCCATAAAAGTGATTTTATTGTTCTAGCGTATCCTATTTATTTTAGCAATTTACCTAAAATAGTGAGAGATTTTATTTTGCAAAATAAAACCAAATTCATGGGTAAAAAAGTTTTTATCATTGCAACTATGGGTTTGTTTAGTGGTGATGGAACAGGTTGCAGCGCAAGGTTACTTGCTAAGTGTGGTGCTGAGATTGTTGGCGGGCTTCATTTAAAAATGCCTGATTGTATAGGTGATGAAAAAGCATTAAAGAAAACAATAGAGGAAAATAAAATTATTGTAAAGCAAGCGTATATAAAAATAAAAAAGTCTGCAAATAGCCTAAAAAATGGGCATGCAACACAAGAGGGGATTGGTTTTCTCTATCATATTGCAGGTCTTTTCGGTCAAAGGATCTGGTTTTATGGCAAAACAAAAAATTATTCAGATAAGTTGAAAATCAATACTGAAAAATGTATCGGCTGTGGGATTTGTACGCAACTATGCCCTATGAAAAACTTATCTATTGTAGATGGTAGAGCTGTACAAAATGGAAGATGTACTATGTGCTATCGGTGTATAAGCAATTGTCCTCAACAAGCAATTGCTCTGTTAGGGAAAAATCTATATGAGCAATGCAAAATAGAGAAATATATTTGATGAACAAAATAAGCATAATGGGGAACTGATAAACTTCCAATTTAAGGTTGAGTATAATAAATAGTAATTTGTAGAGGAGGGGTTACAGTGGAACTTGTAAAGATAACACATGAGAATCTTGAAATGGAACACATTTGTTGTGCTATTGCAAATAATAAAGATAGTCAAGTAATGTCAAAAAAATCTTGGTTGAAAGAAAGGTTGGACGAGGGACTTGTTTTTTTAAAGTGTGATGTTAGAGGAAAATGCTTTATTGAGTATATCCCTGCTGAATATGCTTGGGTACCGATTGAAGCGGACGGTTATATGTATATTGACTGTCTGTGGGTATCGGGGCAATTCAAAGGACACGGGTATTCTAATGTTCTCTTGGATGAATGTATAAAAGACAGCAAGGAAAAAAGTAAAAAAGGACTTGTTATATTATCTTCAAAAAAGAAAATGGGATTTCTTTCAGACCCTAAATATATGAAATACAAAGGTTTTGAAACCGTGGATAACGCAAATTCATATTTTGAGCTGATGTATCTACCATTCAGCAATGACGCTGAAAAGCCACAGTTCAAACAACATTTAAAAGAAACAAAACATAATGATTTACAGAATGGCTTCACGTTATACTATACAAGCCAATGCCCTTTTACAGCTAAGTATGTTCCGCTTCTTGAAGAAATAGCGAAAAAGAGAAGTGTAGATTTTCAAGCGGTTCATATTCTTACAAGAGAGCAGGCACAAAATGCTCCTGCTCCATTTACGACATTCTCTTTGTTTTACAATGGCGAATTTGTTACCCACGAGATATTGTCAGAAAAGAAATTTGAAAAAATCCTTGCGAGCAAAGGGTTATAAATTCCAATTTATCGACCGTATCTACCAAACAGGCAAAAAATGTGGACTGTATCTACCGAACCAATAGGTTGAAAATGTGCGGTTGTTGTAATTAAAAAAATCCAGACGAGCCATATCGAGACGGTCGTGCTGTTGGAAAAGGCTAAAAAGGCAAATTAATATAGCTCTGACTGATTGTTACCTCACAGTATAGCTAGATACGTTAAAAAGAGAACAAATATGGGAAAATGATGGATATCAAATGAATTGCCAGTACATCGATGTTCATAATCTAATTGTTACGTCGAACTAACCGGGTATCTTTTTGCTTCAAATTAGGAGATTGCAGTCTTTTTTGATAAAATTATAAATAACAATTCGCATTTAGAAAAATACAGAGAAAACATTATATGCATACAAAATGGTCGAAGGTGCGCTTTTACATAGGTTTGGCAATTTTATCAAAAAATCATTGACATATATCTATAAACTGTGATAATATAAATAATCAAAGAGCAAGAGCGCCGCAGTAACTTTTCAGCAGCGCCAGGCGCTATTTTCAGGGAAGGCTGTGCTTATGCGCTTTCGCATTAAAAAGGTCATCAATAATAATATCCTGTGTGTGACCGACG
>JAQWCP010000082.1 GCA_028705905.1 Oscillospiraceae bacterium | reverse complement strand
AAATCAAAAAGGGCGGTTAAACCCGCCCTTTCTTATTATTCCGCTTCTCTCAATTCTTTCTTGTATTTATAATAAGTCTTTCTTGCAATTCCAGCTAACTTCATTACATCTACATCTGCAAGTGTTCCGTTAAAGTCCTTAGAGTGTTTAAGGATAATCTGCTTAACTTCCTTACTCTTTTTAGTTTCCCAAGTATCACCCTTGCTCTTACCAATTTGCTTTCCCGCAAGTTTCGCAGTTTCGATACCCTCTTTAGTTCTTTGGTGCAAGTCCTCTACTTCTTTTTCCGCTTGCTCAAATGCTAATCTAATCTGTTCTTTAGCTAATGCCAATAGATACTTATTGATACCCTCTAAAATGAAATCAACATTAGTATTTGTCATTGATACAAGTCCTGTAAGGCTTTTCTTGTATGTATCGGTGTTAATGTGAGGCTCTTTTATAAATACAAGATTGATACCTCTGTTGTAAAGTTCTTCATAGGTATTAAATCCGTCCTCTGCATTTCTGCTCATTCGGCTAACACTATCAAAGATAATTGTATCACCGTTCTTTGCTTTCTTATAAAGCTTGTTCCATTCGGGTCTATCAATCTTTGTTCCTGTAAAGGCTTCTTCAATAATCACCGCTTCGGGGTAAGCCTCTTTTATATTTCTAATCTGTCTTTCAATACTCTGCTTCTTTTGGCTTATTCTACAGTAACCATACATACACATTGCTATTATCTCCTTTATTAGTAGTCTTATTGACGTTCGTCTTTATTAATACTAATAATATACTATATTTTTCTTTTAATGTCAATACTTTTGACTACTTTTTATCAAAAGGTCAAAATGACTACTGTTTAGACAATGAAAAAGGGAAAGCCTTGCTTTCCCTTTAATCCTTCTATTACCAATTCTTGAGGCGTTCAGTAGGTGCAACTTTCTTTTCCTTAGCTACAGGGAGCAGTTCAGGTGCATACTTTTCACAGAACTTTCTAACTGCATTAAGGTGATTATACTTCTCTACATGGTTTCCGTCCTTGTCTTGGAAAGCTACTGCCTTAAACCAAGCCTTATCATTAGGGTAATTTGCTTCGATGAAATCGAGCATTTCATCAAGTGTAATCTTCTTATAATCTGTTGCTTCAAACTTAGCTGCCATTATCATAGCCACCTTTCTTATCGTATGTTGTTGTTCTGTACTTAGTTATTAACTACAACTGTGCATTACAGACCAAGCAACTGTTTCTTCTTTGCATCAAATTCTTCCTGTGTAATAATACCACTATCAAGTAATTCCTTAAACTTCTTCAATTCATCTGCTGAACTTTGCGGCATTTCTTGTTTTATTGTGGTGTGTATCTCTTTATTAGAAGTATTCTGTCGATTTATCAATAAATCACTAATCACTTTATGTACTTCTGTATTGTTTGCAAATCCTAAAAATTTCACGCTGCCCGATGCACTTGCAACAGAAATTCCGTTTAACGCACTTGTTCCAACAGCAGAAATAGAATCGAGTGGCAAATCAACTCTTGTCCCAAAAGCTGCTGTTCCGTATACGCGCTTATCCGTAACCACAATGCTACATCTACTTATATATAACCATAATATCAAACCGACCAAAATAGTAATAGCACCAATTACAACTGGGACAGAACTTCCCTCATGGATTATCTGAACCATAACAAAAGGAACAGCTACAATAATTGCACCAATTATCATAATGATAATTGGCATATTTTTAATGCTACTTGCATTACCCTTAATAAGTTCTTTTTCGTTCATTGTAACACCTCATTATTTTTATTTGTTATTAACTTCGGCAATAACGCACACTACATCTGCTTTGTTATTCACCAAAACCATATTTATTATAGCAAGTATTTCTATATACTTCAAGTGAATTTCACAAATGAAGTCTTAATTTTACTGTTTTTCCTCTCTTTCCTCTTTTTCTTCCTCAATACCAAACCATTCTGTACTGTCATTGAATGTATCTTTCAGCTTTACACTTGCAAGTGAAAGGGCATCTGCATTTGCATCACCATAAGTATCTAATGTCATTGCTCTGCTTGCGTGTCCCATCATAAGGGCGAGGCTTGCAATATCCATTCCTGCACGAATACCAACAGTAGCAAAGTTATGCCTTAGTCCATGCGGCACAATCTTCTTACCATAAACATCTACTAAGCTATTTCTTTCAACAAAGTCACTAAACAACCTGTTATACTGTTGTGGTCGCATAAACTGTTCTTCTTCACCTATTACATACCAACTATCGAGCGGGTTAATCAATACTTTTCTTTGTCTCAATGCTTCTTCTAATTGTGGCAACATAGGGAATGTTCTATTAGAACTTTTATTTTTAGGGTTTTTCGTATAATCCCCATCTTTTCCGTTACTTACACCAACAGCAGACCTAATTGTAATTGTATGCTTATAAAAGTCTATATCATTCCATCGCAAGCCGCAAATCTCACCACGCCTTAATCCTGCATAGAAAGCCAATAGTATTCCTACATACATAGGGTCTTGCGGCTCATAATTAGAATAAACAGCTTCTAATACATTATCCATTTGGTCGTTATTTAAGTGTGTTACTTTTGCTTCTCCTTTTTTAGGCATCTTTACGCCCTTAAATGGGTCTTTCAATAGTTCGCCATTGTTATAGAAGTAATTATAAACCTTTTTCAATCGTGCATAAGTTGTATGTATTGTATTCTGTGATAATCCTGCTTGATATAACTTAGTAAGCCATGCACTTAATACTGTCTTATCAACTGTAGCAAAAATATAATCACCCAAATAAGGCTTTATATATTTGTTGTATGAATACAGGCTATTGCTATAGGTGCTTCTTTCTATCTCTCCTGTATCTAATTGGTGCTTTAGATACTCCTTATAGATTTCATCTACAGTTTTTGCTTTTCCTGCATTTGGCATTAAATCAGCTTCGGCATTAAGCTTTTCAAACCATTCTTTTGCCATTCGCATTGCCTCTTTTTTGCCTTTTGCTTCTGGCAACATCTTACTAACTTCTTTCCATTTGCCATTGGCATCTTTGTATTTCGCTCTTGCTTGCCAAGGTTTTCCCTTGCGTCCTTCACGAACTAACTGCTGAACATTGTATGTTGTGTATTTCATTGGATACGCCCCCTTAACTTCTTTAACTTGTTCCGCAAATCATACCCCAAGAATACCGCAGATGTTCCGCAAAGTCAATATCCAACTTAAAATGAAGAAACCCGAAAACCCTTGATTTACAAGGGTTTTCGGGTTTCAGTTTCTTGTCAAAAGGTGCGGGATTTATTCCCACTCAATGGTTGCAGGTGGCTTGGATGTGATGTCGTACACAATACGGTTGATACAACGCACTTCGTTGACAATCCGCACAGAAATCTTATCCAGCACATCATATGGAATTCGCGCCCAGTCGGCGGTCATAAAGTCCGTCGTGGTAACACCCCGCAGAGCCAAGGTGTAATCATATGTCCGCCCGTCGCCCATGACGCCCACAGAGCGCATGTCCGTCAGCACGGCAAAATATTGGCTGATGCTGCTGGAAAGGCCCTCATTTGCGATCTCTTCCCGGAAAATGGCGTCTGCGTCCCGCAGAATATCCAGTTTTTCCTTTGTAATCTCGCCAATGATACGAATGGCAAGGCCCGGCCCGGGGAATGGTTGCCGCATGACCAAATACTCTGGAAGCTCCAGCTCTCTGCCCAACTGCCGCACTTCATCTTTGAACAACAGGCGCAACGGCTCGATGATCTCTTTGAAATCCACAAAATCCGGCAGGCCGCCCACATTGTGGTGGCTCTTGATGACCGCGGCGGCACCCAGTCCGGATTCAATGACGTCGGGGTAAATGGTACCTTGGGCCAAAAAGTCCACCGCACCAATTTTCTTTGCTTCCTCTTCAAAAACCCGGATAAATTCTTCCCCTATGATCTTCCGTTTCCGCTCCGGATCCGTCACACCCGCCAGCTTCTGTAAAAAGCGGGCCTCTGCATCCACATGGACAAAATGAATTTCCCCACCAGCGAAAACAGCATCCACTTCTGCGCCTTCGTCTTTCCGCATCAAACCGTGGTCCACAAAAATACAGGTGAGCTGCTTGCCGATGGCCCGCTTGAGCAGTGCCGCCACCACAGAGCTGTCTACGCCGCCAGAGAGGGCCAGCAGCACCTTGCCGCTTCCCACTTTTTCCCGCACAGCTTGTATAGTGTCTCTGCAATAGTCCCCCATGGTCCAGTCTCCTTTGGCGCTGCACACTTGATAAAGGAAATTACGCAACATGGAGATGCCGTGCTCTGTATGGTTTACTTCCGGAGGATATTGGAGCGCGTAAAGTCTTTTCTCCGCATGCTCCATGGCAGCCACCGGGCAGGCAATGGTCTTTGCCGTCACGCGGAAGCCGTCCGGTGGCGTTTCAATATAGTCCCCATGGCTCATCCAGGAAACGCCTGTTTCCGGCAGCCCCGCAAACAGCTTGCTGTTTTGACTGTACTGTGTCGGCGTCTTGCCATATTCCCGCGCTGCGGCGGCGTCCGCCGTCCGTACCACGCCCCCCAAGCTTTGCGCCATGACCTGCGCGCCATAGCAAATCCCCAAAACCGGAATCCCCAAAGAGAAAATCTCTTTCTCTATGGAGGGCGCGTTTTCTTCATACACGCTATTTGGCCCGCCGGTGAATATGATCCCGATGGGGGCCTTTGCTTGGATCTCGGCAAGCGGCATGGTGTAGGGATGTACCTCGCAATAGACGTTGCACTCTCTCACCCGTCGGGCAATAAGCTGGTTATACTGCCCGCCAAAATCCAAAACGACGACTAATTCATGCTTCATATTCTGCCTCATTTCTACAGGAAGGCTGATCCAACCACGTGTTTCATGCCCGCCCGAAACTTGATAATTTGGTGATATCCACTGCCTGAAGTTGGTCGCTCCGGCCTTGACTGCGCACAGTCACGATGGCGCTGGCGGTATCGATGGACGTGACGCAGCTCACAGAATGCTCCACAGCGCACCGGCGGATTTTAAACCCATCGGTATCTTGCTTCCGCCCACGGGTGGGCGTGTTCACCACCAAGTCCACTGTTCCACTTGCGATAAGGTCCAAAATATTGGGACTCGGTTCCGACACCCGATTGACCTTCTCCACGGGAATCCCCGCTTCTTCCAGCACCCTGCAAGTACCGGACGTGGCAAAGAGGGAAATCCCCAGTTCGGCCAGCCGTCTGGCGATCCCAATCACTTCACCTTTGTCTTCGTCTTTTACGGTTAAAATGACTCGACCGCCCTTTTTATCCGGCACACGCATCTGTGCGCCTTTAAACGCCTTCAACAATGCCTGGGGGAACGTCTCCGCCAGACCCAGCACCTCGCCCGTGGACTTCATCTCCGGCCCAAGGCCTGTATCTACATTGGTCAGCTTTTCAAAGGAGAACACCGGCATTTTCACAGCATAAAACGGCACTTCTGGATAAATACCCGTGCCGTACCCCAGATCGGCCAGCCTTTCGCCCAACATTACCCTCGTAGCCAAATCAATGATGGGCACGCCGGTCACTTTGCTGATATAGGGAATGGTTCGAGAGGAACGAGGATTCACCTCGATCACATAGACAGTATCATTATAAATCACAAATTGGATATTCACAAGTCCAATGACGCCCAAAGACTTGGCCAAATTTTTGGTGTGCTGCAAAATGGTTTCCTTGTGTTTTTCCTCGATATGCAGGGGCGGATAAACGGAAATACTGTCACCGGAGTGGACACCGGCCCGCTCTACATGCTCCATGATACCGGGAATCAAAATATCCACGCCGTCAAATACGCCGTCCACTTCTACTTCCCGACCCATTAAATATTTGTCAATCAAAATGGGATGCTCTTGCTGTACCCGATTGATGATCTTCATATATTCCGACACGTTTCGCTCAGAATAGGCGATCTCCATCCCTTGGCCACCCAGCACATAAGACGGACGCACCAAGACGGGATAGCCAATTTCATTGGCTGCAACCACGGCTTCCTCCGTGGTGAAGACTGTCCGGCCTTCTGCCCGGGGAATCTCTAAATTCCGCAGGATCTCATCGAACCGCTCCCGGTCTTCCGCTGCATCCACGCCGTCCGGGGAGGTGCCCAAAATGGGGACGCCCATCTCAGAGAGGGCCTTTGCCAGCTTGATGGCCGTCTGACCACCGAACTGCACCACAGCGCCCCAAGGCTTCTCCACCTCCACAATGTTTTCCACGTCTTCCGGCGTCAGGGGCTCAAAATACAGCCGATCCGCTACGTCAAAGTCCGTAGAAACCGTCTCTGGGTTGTTGTTGATGATAATCGTTTCACAGCCCAGGTGCTTCAATGCCCAAACACTATGGACGGAACAGTAGTCAAATTCAATCCCCTGCCCAATGCGGATGGGGCCAGACCCCAAGACAAGCACTCGTTTTTTCCCGGTATCTGGTGCGTTGGATTCGTTTTCCAGATCATACCCAGAATAATAATAGGGGGTCACCGCATCATATTCCGCAGCACAAGTATCCACCATTTTATATGTGGGTAAAATCCCCCATTCTTCCCGCATCTGTTTGATGGCCTTTCGGTCTATTTTACACAATTCGCCAATAAAGGCATCCCCAAATCCCATCTCCTTGGCGGCCTGCAAAAGCTGCACATCCAGCTTCTCCGCGGCCAACTTTTGCTCCATCTCTACAATGGCACGGAAGCGATCCAAAAACCAGACATCGATTTTCGTCACGGCGTTGATCTCTTCCGGGGTCATCCCCCGCCGAAGGGCCTCCGTCACCACAAAAAT
>JAQWCP010000081.1 GCA_028705905.1 Oscillospiraceae bacterium | reverse complement strand
AACAACGGTTCGGCCTTTGCAGGATTTCAGGCAAACACTGTCTTTTTGAATCTGACGCTTGGAATCGTTATGTTGTTTGCCCGCTTCTTACCCATCGTCGGCACGCTGGCGATTGCGGGAAGCTTGGCGAGAAAAAAGCGAATCGCAGCAACTGCCGGTACGCTTTCCACTACGAATGGAATGTTTATATTTTTGCTGATTTTCATCATCTTGCTGGTAGGGGCGCTCAGTTTCTTCCCGGCTCTGGCGTTGGGACCGATTGCCGAGTTTTTCGGCAGTATCGCCTAAGGAGGCACAATATGAATCAAAAAACAAAGCCCGCATTTGCGGACAGAAAATTGCTTGGTCGAGCGATAAAAGATGCATTTGTTAAGCTCGCACCGAAAATCCAAATGAAAAACCCTGTGATGCTTCTGGTATATGTCTCTGCGCTTCTGACAACCGGCTTGTGGATCTCCTCGCTGTTTGGATTAAAGGATGCGTCATCCGGCTATACGCTGGCTATCGCCGTAATTCTGTGGTTCACTGTGTTGTTTGCAAATTTTGCGGAGGCGATTGCGGAGGGACGCGGCAAAGCACAGGCAGACTCTCTCAGAGCCTCCAAACGCGATGTGGAAGCGCATAAAATACCATCTGTCTCACAGAGAGAGCAGATTATTGCTGTTCCCGGAGCAACCTTAAAAAAGGGCGACATCGTGATTGTAAAAGCAGGAGAACAGATTCCCGCCGACGGCGAAGTGATCGACGGCGCAGCGTCCGTAGATGAGAGCGCCATCACAGGAGAATCTGCTCCCGTGGTTCGGGAATCTGGCGGCGACCGCAGCGCGGTTACCGGCGGTACAACGGTGCTTTCCGATTGGCTTGTGATTCAAATCACCAGCGAAGCGGGAGAAGGTTTCCTTGATAAAATGATCGCCATGGTGGAAGGCGCATCGCGCAAAAAAACGCCCAGTGAGCTTGCATTACAGATTTTTCTTGTGGCGCTGTCCATCATATTCATTCTTGTCACAATGTCTCTGTATACTTACTCCGGCTTTTCTGCAAAACAAGCGGGCATAACAAATCCCACATCTATTACAACCCTTGTTGCCTTGCTGGTTTGCCTTGCGCCCACTACAATCGGCGCATTGCTCTCGGCAATCGGCATCGCAGGCATGTCAAGGCTGAATCAGGCCAATGTCCTCGCCATGAGCGGCAG
This sequence comes from Oscillospiraceae bacterium, assembly GCA_028705905.1. Classification (GTDB taxonomy): domain Bacteria; phylum Bacillota; class Clostridia; order Oscillospirales; family Oscillospiraceae; genus RGIG529. The sequence goes on along the minus strand of JAQWCP010000081.1, from coordinate 5,678 downwards.
GGCGATTGAAGCGGCTGGCGATGTTGATATTCTGATGCTGGACAAAACAGGAACGATCACCCTTGGCAACCGACAGGCTTACGAATTTTTAAGCGTAGATGGAACAGATATAGTCACGCTTGCAGATGTCGCACAGCTATCTTCTTTGGCGGATGAAACGCCGGAGGGAAGAAGTATTGTGATTTTGGCAAAGGAAAAGTTCGGCATCAGAGGGCGAAGTCTGCAGGATAAGAATATGACGTTTATCCCCTTTACGGCAACAACCCGGATGAGTGGTGTGGATTTCGACGGAAGCGAGATTCGCAAGGGTGCGGCAGATGCGATCCGAGCGTATGTCGAGAGGTCGGGCGGCATTTACTCGGACGAGTGTGATGCCATTGTGAGGTCTATCGCATCCCAAGGCGGCACTCCATTGGTGGTGGCAAAAAACCGTGAAATACTTGGCGTTATCCACCTAAAGGACATTGTAAAGCAGGGTGTCAACGAAAAGTTTTCCGACCTTCGCAAGATGGGTATTAAAACCATCATGATCACCGGCGACAATCCCATGACCGCTGCCGCCATTGCAGCAGAAGCGGGTGTGGACGACTTTCTCGCGGAAGCTACGCCAGAGGGAAAGCTCTCCATGATACGGGATTTTCAAAGCAAGGGGCACCTTGTAGCGATGACGGGGGACGGTACCAACGACGCACCTGCTCTTGCACAGGCTGACGTTGCGGTTGCCATGAACACCGGAACGCAGGCAGCAAAAGAAGCAGGCAACATGGTCGATCTGGATTCCTCTCCAACGAAGCTCATTGACATAGTGCGCATTGGCAAGCAACTTTTGATGACACGAGGGAGTCTTACCACATTGTCCATCGCCAACGACGTTGCAAAGTATTTCGCCATCATTCCAGCGCTGTTTGTGGACATCTATCCCGGTCTTTCCGCTCTGAATATTATGGGGCTTCATTCTCCCCAGAGTGCCATTCTTTCCGCGATTATTTATAACGCACTGATCATCGTCGCACTGATTCCGTTGGCACTCAAAGGCGTGAAATATAGAGAAGTACCGGCGGGGAAACTGCTGTCCCGAAACCTTTTGATCTACGGGGCAGGCGGCCTTGCGGCTCCGTTTGTCTTCGTAAAGTTGATTGATTTAGCATTGACCGCATTTGGTCTGTAAGGAGGTTTTTGAAGGTGTTGAAGGGTACGCTATTAAAAGCTATTGCGGCGTTTCTTATTTTTACAATAGTTTGCGGTGCATTCTATACCGGCGTCATTACTGGGATTGCACAGCTCGTTTTCCCGAAACAGGCAAACGGAAGCATCATCGAAGTGGATGGTAAAAAGTATGGATCGGAGCTACTTGGACAACAATATACGGACGACGCTCACATGTGGGGACGCATTATGAAAATAGATGTATCGACCTATCAAGACGAAAGTGGCAAGCTGCTGATGTACGCTGCTCCGTCCAACCTTTCTCCGGCAAGCCAAGAATATGAGACGCTTATCGCCGAGCGCATCGAGATGCTCCGGGCCAACAATCCGGACATGCAGGAAGAAGGGATTCCCGTTGACCTTGTCACCTGCTCCGGCAGTGGTCTTGATCCTCATATCTCACCGGCAGCGGCGGAATATCAAGTCGCTCGTCTGGCCAAGGAGAACGGAGTGACGGAGGGGGAAATCCATGAGATTATAGAAAAATGCACAGACGGCAGATTCCTTGGTATATTTGGCGAGGAGACAGTCAATGTGCTTATGGTGAATCTGATGCTGGACGGGATTCTGCCGTCCTAATGTGGTCTTAATGTCTGACCCCATTTGTTAATGTCATCTTTGTGATGTAAAGAGCATAATTTGAGATGCCTTAAAGAACCATAAAGACAAAGGTGGCATGAGTGCTATGGGGAGGGTTCGGGATCTGACCAGTTTGGGAAAGCATCTTTCATCTTTTCGGATTATCATATTCGAGTTTCTGTCCATGATCCTCGCCGGAACCCTGCTGCTATGCTGCCGTTTGCCGCCCACAGTGGCGGCGGCGGTTGTGGCTTCCGTATTCTGCCGGGATTTGGGAATCATGAAAGGGCTTTGGTATGCCTTGTTTCTATGTCCGTTTTCTGCAATGCTGGCTTTGACCTGCAGCTTGTGTCTCTCGAGTGCGATGCCATTTCCCAATATATTATTTCGGAAAAGACAGCTTGTAATGGTGCGGTCGGTGAATTTATGAGGCATATCACAACAGATTAACAAGTGTATGGTGGAAGCATCACTGGGAGTATGCTATAATTAGCATATATTTTATCTAAGTGCAATGATACAATATTGTTTGGTATGTGAAAGCCGGTGAACACATGAACATACAAAGGAAAGACCCGGATAAACTGCTTGCCGCAATCGCTTCGGATGAGCGTGCGGCGCACCAAGGCCACCTAAAAATATTCTTCGGGTATGCGGCAGGCGTCGGAAAAACCTACGCCATGCTACAAGCTGCCCATGCTGCAAAAGAGCGAGGAATTGATGTGGTGGCGGGATATGTGGAACCGCACACCAGGCCGGAAACAACTGCCTTATTAAACGGTTTGGAACAGCTTCCTCGTTTGTCGGTTGAATACAACGGAATCCTATTAAATGAATTTGACCTAGATGCCGCAATCGCCAGAAAACCGCAGCTCATTCTAGTGGACGAGCTTGCGCATACGAATGCGGAAGGGTTACGCCACTTGAAACGCTATCAGGATGTTCAGGAACTGCTCAAAGCGGGTATTGATGTCTATTCCACAGTGAATGTGCAGCATATCGAAAGCCTGAACGATGTGGTGGAATCAATCACCGGTGTTATGGTCAGAGAGCGGATACCGGATTCTGTCTTCGATGGGGCAGATCAGGTTGAGCTGATTGACATTGAACCCCAGGACTTGATAGAGCGGTTGAACGCCGGGAAGGTATACAAGGGGGGACAGGTAGAACGAGCCACCCAAAATTTCTTTACCCCAGGAAATCTGACCGCACTTCGGGAGATTGCACTGCGTCGGTGTGCCGACAGGATGAACCTGCTGACAGAGAATGTGCGTGTTAAGACAAATTTGGGTTTCTGTACGGACGAGCATATTCTGGTGTGCCTGTCATCCGCACCATCCAACGCAAAAATCATACGCACAGCAGCGCGCATGGCTGCCGCCTTCAAAGGGGCCTTCACGGCGCTTTTTGTAGAAACACCTGATTTTACGGTCATGAGTGAGGAAAATAAAAAGCGGCTTCGGAGCAATACGCGTTTGGCACAGCAACTGGGCGCACAGATTGAAACCGTATATGGTGACGATATCCCCTTTCAGATCGCTGAATTTGCGCGGCTCTCCGGTGTTACTAAAATTGTCATCGGCAGGAGCACGGCGAAACGCAGGGGGATATTCGGCAAGCCTACCCTGACGGAAAAATTGATTGAAAACGCACCGAATCTTGACGTCCATATTATCCCCGACAGCACGGAAAACACAACCTATCATTCTAAAAAAGCACCGGGGATGAACTTCGTCATATCTCTGTGCGATATAGGCAAGAGTATAGCGATCTTACTTCTTGCGACGCTCACCGGAGTTACGTTTTCCAAATTGGGATTCACTGATGCAAATATTGTTGCCGTATATATTCTCGGTGTTTTGCTTATTTCCGTTATTACGACCAATCGGATTTATAGTCTTGTGGCATCTGTTGTAAGTGTGCTTGTGTTTAATTTCTTTTTCACTGTGCCAAGGCTTACGTTTCAGACTTATGGCAACGGATACCCTGTTACATTTATTGTTATGTTTCTTTCCGCCTTTATCATGGGCTCGCTTGCCGCAAGACTAAAGGAACATGCAAAGCAGTCGGCACAGGCAGCTTATCGCACAAAAGTCTTGCTTGATACCAATCAGCTCTTGCAACGTGCGTATGGCAAAGAAGAAATACTTGCGGCAACGGCCAATCAGCTTGTAAAACTGCTGGGTCGGGATATCGTGGCCTATCTCTCGGAAGCAGACGGCTTAGGAGAACCTATGGTTTTTTTCTCGGCAGACGGTGGGCCGAATGAAAGCTGTATCTCGGAGAATGAAAAGGCTGTGGCCGCATGGGCATTCAAGAATAACAAGCATGCAGGCGCGACAACGGATACACTTTCCAGCGCAAAGTGCCTTTATCTTGCCATTCGTGTTAACAGAAATGTCTATGGTGTTGTGGGAATTGTGATAAATGATCGCCCACTGGACGTGTTTGAAAACAGCGTTCTGCTTTCTATTTTAGGGGAATGTGCATTGGCCCTGGAAAACGAGAAAAACGCTCGTGAAAAGGAAAAAACGGCTGTTTTGGCAAAGAATGAGCAACTGCGGGCAAATCTGTTGCGGGCTATTTCACACGATTTGCGAACACCGCTTACCTCCATTTCCGGCAACGCAAGCAACCTGATGTCGAATGGAGAGAGCTTTGACGAAAATACCAAAAAGCAGATTTACAGCGATATTTATGATGATTCCATGTGGCTCATCAATCTGGTTGAAAATCTCCTGTCTGTAACCCGTATTGAAGAAGGCAGGATGAATCTGAACCTGACGACGGAGCTGATGGATGAAGTGATTGCGGAAGCTCTGCTGCATGTGAACCGCAAAAGGGTGGAACACAATATCAAAGTTCAAAGCACGGAGGACTATATTCTTGCTCAAATTGACCCCAAACTCATTGTCCAGGTCATCATTAACATGGTGGATAATGCGATCAAATACACACCCGAAGGCTCAGATATTTCTATTTTTACTGAAAAGAAGCAGGGAAAAGTAATTGTCCGCATCGTCGATAATGGTCCCGGTATTCCTGATGAGGTAAAGCTGCATATATTTGATATGTTTTATACGGGCAAAAACCAGATTGCCGACAGCCGCCGCAGCCTAGGCTTGGGGCTTTCGCTTTGCAAATCGATTATTCAGGCACACGGTGGTGAAATATCCGTTGCGGATAGTATGCCGCATGGAACGGCCTTTACTTTTACACTACCTGCGGGGGAGGTAAGTCTGCATGAATAAGCCATTGATATTAGTCGTAGAGGACGACGCACCGATCCGTAATTTGATTACCACGACGCTCAAAGCTCATGAATATCGATTTCTGACAGCAAGTTCCGGTGAGGGCGCAATTCTGGAAGCGTCGTCGCATAACCCTGAAATCGTTCTGCTGGATCTTGGCTTGCCGGACTTGGACGGTGTGGAGGTTATAAAGAAGATTCGCACATGGTCAAATATTCCTATTATTGTCATCAGCGCCAGAAGTGAGGATACCGATAAAATCGATGCTCTGGACGCGGGTGCAGATGATTACCTCACCAAGCCGTTCTCTGTCGAGGAGCTTTTAGCCAGGCTGCGCGTCACGCAGCGGCGGCTTGCCGTGATGCAGAGCGAAGCGCTTGTGTCAGATGCGGTGTTCACAAATGGAAACCTGCGTATCGACTACGCAGCCGGATGTGCCTATCTGGGTGAAAACGAACTGCATTTGACGCCGATTGAATACAAGCTGCTTGTTCTGCTTGCAAAGAACGTGGGAAAAGTACTGACGCATAAATTCATAACACTTAAAATATGGGGAAGCAATTGGGATAATGACATCGCTTCATTGCGCGTGTTTATGGCGACGCTGCGTAAAAAACTGGAAAGTGAACCTGACTCGCCGCA
>JAQWCP010000080.1 GCA_028705905.1 Oscillospiraceae bacterium | reverse complement strand
TGCAGCTTATCGCTGACCTACTGCGCCGAACACAGAATATAACAGCTTTGCGGAATATGGATACAAATAACCGGCGACTTGACTGTATGACACGCGAGTTGTTGATCCATCAGAAGGTACTTGCGGAAAAGCATGATTTTTCAGCGCATAGCCGGGATGAGATTGATTTGGAACCATTTGACGATTTTTATGAAAGAAAGGCCAGCGACAGCCCCGATCCATCTTATGAGCTTGAAGCATATCTGGCACAGGCATTGTCCATGCATCCGGAGGACCGAGCAGAAGCATTAGACAGGCTTGATCGTCTGCGCCCATATGAGCTAAATCTGCCGTACCATGTATATAACAACATCCTGCGGCAGCATCGGGGCTTGCCTGCAAGCATAGATCATCCATATGACGTTGCTGAACTTGCCAAGGTTGTAACCAGCGAATTTCTTGATATGATGGAAACCTTCGCGGTGCCGTACAGCATGGTGCGTGAGCGGGTTACGCCTCAAAACAAAACATGCATGGCGATATTATATCAGCTTTATACCAGTCCGTACCTTGAGGAAAAGTGGAAGAATTATGCCGATGCACAAGAACGGTTATACCTGATGCGTATAGACGATTTGTTTTCTGATGACAGCTATCTGGTGGGCCTAATCAAGCCGCGAACATCTTGAGCTGTTAAGTTTGATTATATGAAAAATCGCAAAATGTTCTTTCGTGTCAATCAGTATTCCTGGTGAAAAAAAGAACTTTCTTTCCAATCAGAGATGATTCTGCGGACACTATCACACAAATCGGATCATGAATGACAGTACATTGTGCTTTCTGAAGCAATCATCAAAGAAAGTCAATGGGATACCGCAAATACAATAAGACATAAAACAGATGCAAAACAATTTTCCTAAAGGGGGCTGTGATATGCCATACGCTAATTGGAGAAGTATGGACGATGAGACCGCTATGCGGGGTGTTCATCCTGATATGACCAGAAAAGAGCTGATAGAGGTCGCTTATCATGCGCGTTCCGGCGTTGCAAGGAGAATTGCGGTTGTATATCTTGATGATCCGGAAATCACGCGAGCTTTTGCTCTGGAAGATCGTGATCCCATGGTGAGGCGCGGTCTTGCCCGCAGGCTGACAGACGCAAAATCATTGGAGCGACTATTGGAAGACGCAGATTCCTCCGTCCGGAAAGCGGCAGCGGGTACGCTTAGAAAGCTTCAAGAAAAATGAATTTTCAAAATGACAATATAACCGCGTACAGAAACCTATTCAACGAGTTCCAGAGTAAAGACACCAGCAAAAAAATCAAGGCGGTCAAGCAGGCCCACGCCAAGATGGGGAATTACCTCGGCTGCTATGTGCCCTATGGGTACAAGGCCCACCCTGATAACAAGCACAAGTTCATCATTGATGAGGTAGCCGCCGAGGTGGTGCGGAAAATGTTTGCATACCGCAGACAGGGGTTCGGGTTCCGCAAAATTGCCCGGCTGCTCAATGAGGAACACATTTTGCCGCCGAGAGATTACTATTATCAGCAAAAGGGTGTTGAGGGCAAAGGGTATCGGAATCACTGCTGGAACGATGTCACAGTCAAGAAAATGCTCCGCAGCGAGGTCTATATCGGGCATATGGTGCAGAACAAACGGGGCACCCTTTCCTACAAGAATAAGAAGCAGATTGACAAGCTCAAAGAGGATTGGATCAAGGTGGAGAATACCCATGAACCGATCATCGATATGGATACTTGGAATGCCTGTGCGGAGGTTGATGCAAGGAATTACAAGCCCCGCCCAACCAAGGACAGTGAAATCAGCCTGTTCGGTGGTTTGCTGAAATGCATGGATTGCGGCTTCAAAATGCGTTACAGTCAGGAAACCCACACCTATCCCAAAAGAGGTAAGGTTAAGTATATTTCCTATTTCTGCGGCAGCTACGCCAGAAGCGGCAGGAGTGCCTGCTCCGCCCACATCATCTACCTGAATCCGCTGTCCGAGCTGGTGCTGGACGATATCCGCCACCGGGCAAAGCGGGTGTTGGAGGACGAGGACAGGGTGCGCCGGGAGCTTCTGGAGCAGAAAGCCAAGCAGAGCGACCGCCAGCTGAAAGCCGATAAATCCACCCTTAAGGCCACAGAAAAGCGCCTTGCGGAACTGGAGAAGCTTACACAGGCGCTGTACGAGGACAAGGTGCTGGGCACCGTTCCCGAAGCGGTATTCAAGAATCTGCTGACCAAGTATGAAGCGGAGCGTGTGGAGAAGCAGTCGCTGGTGCAGTCCCTGAAGCAGAAGCTGGCCGATACGGCACAGGATGAGCGTGACATTGAGCAGTATCTTGTCAACATCAAAAAGTATGTGGCGGTGGAGCAGCTTGACCGTGGAATGCTTCTGGAACTCATCAAGTACATCGAAATCGGGGAGCGTCGGGAGAAGGACGGTCAGAAGTATCGGGATTCACTACAATCTGGTGGATAAGGCAGGGTAAGCCCCATACCCTGCTTTATGCAAACAGCACTAAGGCGATCCACGCCCAGGAGAGCAAGAAAGCAGCCAGAGAAAAAGCAAAGACTGTGGTGGCGGAGCTTTACGAAATGAAGCTGAAAGAAGCCGCCAAGAAAATCGAGGACGGTGTAGAAGAGACGCTTACCTATGCGGACTTTCCGTCCGAGCATTGGACGAGAATCCGTACCAACAATGTCATTGAACGGCTGAATCGCGAGATCCGCAGGCGCACCCGTGTGGTGGGCTGTTTCCCTGACGGAAACTCGGCTCTCATGCTGGTCTGCGCCCGCCTGCGGCATGTGGCCTGCACTCAATGGGGCAACAAGATGTACATGAATATGAAGCACTTGGAGGCTGTTCTGGACGACGCCGCCATTGCGGGCTAACTTCTTTCTCTCAGAGACTGCAAACCAATTTGCGCATAAAGCTGGACCTGTTGACAAAGTCCCCTATGAAACGAGCTTGATGGTATAATAGAGCCCGTAGGAGTGTGATGAGAAATGATGGGCCGTACAGACAAACAACTTCAGATGATTGTAATGGATCTGGGTGAACTGATACCAGATAACCATTTGCTTAAGAAGATGGATGCCTGTGTGTCCTTTTCGTTTATCTATGATTTGCTGGCTCCCTACTATCCAGCAACAGGCCGACCTTCTATCGATCCGGTCAGCATGTTTAAAATGTTGCTGATCGGATATCTTTACGGAATCAAATCGGAGCGCTGTAGATTTCAGAGTCATACCCACGTTTGCACGGAGGTTTCCCCACACTCTCACGGTGAAATACCCACACCATCACAGGGAATTACCACACCATCACAGGGAATTACCACATTTGGGACAGAGTAAACTCCGTCCCAAATGCAGGAAATGGATTCAGTTCATGGCTTCGGCGGATTTGAGACCATGGCGCTCGCGCATTGAGATCCTGCCGTCAACAAGGAGATCGTAGGCATTGTGGACGATTCGGTCCATGATTGCCTCGGAAATGGGGCTGCGGTCATCAGAGTTGGGGTTAATCCGTTCATGCCACTCCCCGGTGTCATACTGGGTACAGAAGATGATTGAGCCACCATTGCACCTGCTCTCCACGATTCCCAGTAAGTCATAGGATTCCTGGGGTGTCAGGCAGCGTATCAGCCATTCGTCCAGAATGAGAAGATCCACCTTCTGGTAGGAACGGATCGCGGTCTTGAAGTTGCCACCGGCCCGTGCCAGACTGAGATCCTCCAACAGTTCCGGCAAACGGATGTAGCGAACAGTCAAAAATTTGCGGCAAGCGGCGTTCCCCAGAGCGCAGGCGAGGTAGGTCTTGCCACTCCCGGAGGCACCTTTGAGGATGATGCCGGCCCTCGTCAATGTACTTGCAGGTGGCGAAACGCAGGATCTGCGCCTTATCCAGATGTCGGTCTTCGTGGTACTCGATTTCCTCAACGGCGGCATTCGGCGTGGCAAAACGTGCACTGCGGATGCTCCGAATCAGTCTGTTCTGCTGGCGGCGGTGCCATTCCGCATCAACCAGAAGAGCGAAACGCTCCTCAAAGACGAGCTGGGTGTAGGCGGATTCCGTAATCTGCCGTTCAAATTCCTGGGCCATTGCGCTCATCCGCATGGCTTTCAGCAGATCCATAGTAGGCTGGTTAGCCATGAGAAGCACCTCCCTTGCGGAAATAATCCGCGCCACGGGTAATACCGTGCTGCTCGGCGCGCTCAGTCTTCTCGGGTTCCCCTTGCGCAGAGCCGAGTTTCTGGCCGTTCTTCAGGATCGTGCTCAAGGTGCGGATGGAGGGCGTCGCTGTAAAGGACAACAGGTATGCGCAGGACTTTTCCAAGCGGGCTGTGCCATAGCGCTCGGCCAGTCTCGTCATGCTGGCGCAAGCCTTGAATCCCTGTTCTGCTTCCTTGCCGCTGGTAAGAAAGTACCGGACTACCTTTTCGGCGCTACTGCCAACCGATTCGGCCCACAGGATAAAGTTGTTCTCGTTATAATTCAGATACTTTCTGTGCTCCGGTGTCATATGCTCCGGCTTCACCATCGGCTCACGTAACGCCACACCCTCCCTGGTATGGACGGCAACGCGTGTCCCACGGTAGAAAACCTCAACAAGCATCTTCGTGAGCCGCAGACTTACCTTTTCTCCAATCAGGTCAAATGGTGCAGAATACTTGTTCAGGCCGTCCGAGACAAGGTAATCCAACCCGACTTTCAGTTCCGGAGACCACACCGCCGCTTCATAGGGAGCATTGGGGAGAGGGCGCATGAACTCCTTTTCCTCATCAAGATAGGCGGATCTTCGGCATCCCTCCCGGTTCTTAAAAGGCTTGTCGTTCAACTCTTCCAGCTTATCGGAAACAGCGGCCTGAGCTTCCTCAACAGAGAAGAACCAACGGTCACGCAAAGCGGCCAGTATCCAGGTAGAGGCAATCTTCACAGTGCCCTCCGCATGGGATTTGTCCTGCGGGTGTCTCACTCTGGTCGGGACGATGGCAGTGCCATAATACTCGGCAAGCTCCTGGTAACTGCGGTTCAGCACTGTCTCATACCTCGTGTTGCTCTTTACGCCGGTCTTCAGGTTATCCGGGATCAGCAGCCGTGTCACCCCTCCAAAATAGCTGTAGGCGTGAACGTGGCACAGCAGCCAGTTCTCCAGCTGCATGTCGTTACAGAGCTGGACATATGTGAAACCGCTGCACGGCAGAACCGCAACAAGCAGGTATGCCTTGGAGACCTCGCCGGTCACCGGGTCATGGATATCCAGCGTGTTTCCTGCCCAGTCGACCTCCGCCGTGTCTCCTGGCTTGTGCTGGATGCGCATGGTAGCTTTCGTGACCCGCGCCCACTGGCGGTACTTCTCGCAAAACTGAGTGTACTGGTACGGCTTCTTGCCTTGGCTTTCGCACTTCGCGCAGTATTCCGTCCAAAGCAGCGTCAGATTGACGCCAGGGCGGGCCAGTTCACGGTGGATCGAGGCGTAATCCGGAGCCACATAGACCTGCGCAGCGCTGGCCATATTAGGGAAAAGAACCTCCCGCAGCATCTCGTTTGTCACGGACTCATCCAGCGCCCAGCTTACATCGGCTGACCTGGCGGCATCCTGAATCTCTCGGATCTTGCGATGGTCGCTGTGTGCCATGAGTTCGATGCTCCGCAGACTGTTGTTAGGGTCAGCGCTAAGCCTCAAAATTTCTCGGTAATCTACCATTTCGGTAAAACTTCCTCTGTGTAGTCACGCCTTAGAGGCGTGCTGCCTACAGTATAGAGTTTTTTCTGTGGTGTGGGGATCATCCGTGACATCGTGGGGAAATCTCCATGAAGGTGTGGGCAAAACCGCGTGCAACTGAGGGTTTGGCTCCGAAATTTACAAGCGCAGGCTGGTGGAAGAAATCCAGCTGAATATTGCATATCGTTGGTTCTGCGAATTTGATTTAGGTGATAAGGTTCCGGATCATTCTGCTTTCAGCAAAACCCGCATACGCAAATGGAATGAAAGCAATCTGTTTGGAAAAGCATGCACCGAAATTGTCCGCCAGTGTATTACTGCCGGCTTGGTAGATGGAAAAGAAATGGTTGCTGACGGAAGCTATATTCCAGCACACGTTTCCAAATCGAGTTGGATTGAAGTAGAGGAAGCCGTTGAAGTCAGCATGCAGAGCTATCTGGACGCGTTAGATCAAGAATTAGCCAAACAACCTGGTTTCAGCCTCCTGTCCATACAGAGAAAAAGCGAAGGATAACCAGCAGCACCGATCCGGAATGCGGCGGAATCAACCATGGCAATAAACGCGGCATTGGTTATTTACTTGAAACGACTGTGGATTGTAAAAATGGTATCGTTACAGGTGTAGACGTTTATCCGGCCAATCAAAAGGAAAGTCTTATTATATTAAGACACCTTCAAAAACAGAAAAAACTTCTGAACTTACCAATGGAGAAAATTGCTCTTGACCGTGGCTATGATACAGGTGCGGTTCATCGCGGTTTGGAACTGCTGAACATTACTGGTTATATTCCGGCGATAGACTTTCCAAACTCTCCTGCAAAATATGGGTTTCGATACGATGCACAGAAAGATACTTTCCTCTGTCCGATGGGGCAACCGCTCACTTATCACAGACTAAACTGCAACAAATCTACCGGGAAATATCTGCAGTGCTACCAAATACAAGATGACAGCTGCGTCCATTGTTCAAGAAAACAGGAATGCTTTGATAAGGCGGGGATTCGGCGAAGAATTTTGGGTAGTAGTTGCTACCCCGCATTTCATCGTGGCCATATACGCATAGGTTCTCCGGATTATTGGTTCATGATGAAGAAAAGAAAAATATGGGCCGAAGGCTGCTTCTCCGTTTTGAAAAGAGAACATTGCCTGTCAGCCGTCCACAAACGAGACCTTCTTGCTGCCACAGAGGAGTGCCTCTTAT
>JAQWCP010000079.1:1250-6935 GCA_028705905.1 Oscillospiraceae bacterium | reverse complement strand
TGACGGGCCGCTCTCCGGCCAAAGACCAGGCATTCCAGCATGGAATTGGATGCAAGCCGGTTGGCTCCGTGGACGCCAGTTCGAGCCGCTTCGCCGCAGGCGTAAAGCCCCGGAATGCTGGACATGCCGTTTAAATCGGTTGCTATTCCGCCCATCATGTAATGCTGGATGGGAAACACCGGAATATAATCCTTGGAAATGTCAATTCCGCGGCGGAGGCACTCGCCATAAATGGTGGGGAAGCGAACGGATAAAAATGAGGCGGGTTTGCATGTAATGTCTAAATACACGTGATCCGAATCCGTTTTTTCCATTTCCCGTACAATGCGCCGCGCAACAATATCCCGGGGGGCAAGCTCCTTCATGGGATGCTGGTCCATCATAAAACGTTCACCCTTGTTGTTCTTCAAAAGGGCGCCTTCCCCCCGTACCGCCTCTGAAATCAAAAAGCAGTTTCCTGCGGTTGATTTGGTGTACAATCCGGTGGGATGGAACTGGACAAATTCCATATCCACAAGCTTCGCACCGGCTCGGAACGCGGCCGCGACTCCGTCGCCTGTGGCAACGGATGGATTGGTGGAATTGGTGTAAACCTGCCCGATTCCGCCCGTGCAGATGATGATGTTGTCTGCTGCTATCATTTTACAACCATTTTGATCCATTACAACGCCCGAGACGCGGCCGTCGTCTGTCAGTATATCCACCAGAAAAACATGCTCATAAAAGGTAATGTTGTCCCGCCCCGCGGCAATTGAAGCTAGGGTTTTCACCATTTCACGCCCGGTTGCGTCTCCGTGAGCATGTACGATGCGTCTCAGTCCGTGTCCACCTTCTCGGCCGATCTGCAGATCTCCCTCGTCGTTAAAATCAAAAGGCACATTCATTTTAATCAATGCGGCAATATCAGAAGGCCCCTCATCCACCATAACACGCACAGCCTTTTCATCGCAGAGCCCGGCGCCGGCCGTCAGGGTGTCTTCATAATGGAACTGCGGCTGATCTTCCGGAGACACAGCGGCGGCAATGCCACCCTGAGCCAGCCAGGAATTGGAAATGTCCACACTTTTTTTAGTTAATATGGCGCAGGATAATCTGCTGTCCAGATTGAGGGCGGCATAAAGCCCGGCAATCCCACTCCCGATAATGACCGTGTCATAACGGAGCAGTTCCGGTCGCTCCGGCCGGTCAAATATATATCGTCTCACTTCTACATCCCCTTTTTTGGATAAGAATTATTTTGTGGGTTTACCGCACCGAAACCATGCGTTCAAGGCTCTTGTATGCGCCTTTCATTTCCGCTTCGGGAAGATCGATTTCATGAATGTCCTGCTCAAGGCATTTCAGTACATCTTCAATCCTTGTTTTTTTCATATCATAGCAGACCATCTTTGTAGAGAGCAGATAGACGCTTTTTTGGGGAATCGTCTGCTTTATGCGCTCAACAATTCCCATCTCCGTTCCGATGATAAATTCGTTTTTCGGAGAGTTCTGTACATAATCCAGTATTGCCGCCGTACTGCCAACAAAATCGGCCATTTCCAGCACATCTATTGTGCATTCCGGATGCACCAGGACGAGCGCCTCCGGATGCGCATTTTTGGCTTCCATGACATCCCTGGGTTTCACCTGATGATGTATAGGGCAAAATCCATGAAAGAAAATGAACTCTTTTTCGGGTACCTGAGAAGCGACATAGGCGCCAAGGTTCTGGTCGGGCACAAAAATGATGCGCTGTTCCTGTAACGATTTTGCGATCTGTACGGCGGAGGAGGAAGTGCAGCAAATATCGCATTCAGCCTTCACCCCCGCGGACGAATTTACGTAGCACATCACAGCCGCATCGGGATGCTCTGCTCGAAGCCTTTTTACATCCTCAGGGGTAATCATATCTGCCATGGCGCAGCCCGCGTCCGCCGCCGGAAGCAGAACAGTTTTGGTGGGGTTTAAAATTTTGGCGCTTTCCGCCATAAAGCGAACGCCGCATAAGACAATGACGGGCTGCGTTGCCGTCTGAGCCCGCCGCGCCAGTTCGAAAGAATCGCCTACATGGTCCGCAATTTCCTGAATATCCATTGTTTGATAAAAATGAGCCAGTATAAGAGCATTTTTTTTGTGTTTGAGCGCAATGATTTTTTCCTGAATGCTTGTCATGTTAAAGGTTCCTTTCACGACATGCCGTCGGACATGTTTTGAATGTTTTTTAAAAATCGGGATATAACAAAATGCAGCGCACAATGATGGTCCGCTTTTTTCCAAGCGGGCTCGGATTAGAACTGGGAGCTCCGGTTTTCAGGCCCTCATGCCTTTGGAAATTTTTGTCGATATCGGTTATGTGTATATGGAATTTATTATGTCCATTAAATATTGGTTTGTCAATCATGCAATTGAGATAAAATAAAAAAGTTTGGAAAAATGGTAATTCATGTCTACTGAACAAAAGCAAAATTTCGAAATGGATGTCTCGGCTGGAGCCAATGGAACAACGACTGCAAAAAGGCAGGCTGAATATTCCTCAAATTCAGCACGACGATAGACATGGAGATCTTGAAGAAACGGTTTCTTTCAGCTTCATCATCATCAGTCCGATGCCGCATTTGCGTTTGGCCAAGCTGAAGCGGCGTTCGACCTCAACACGCTTGCATTCATCCCGATACTTCTCGACCATAGTTTTCAGGTTCAAGGCTTCGTTGTAGGTATCAAAAGAGAGCGCCGCAAGCCTATTCATTGCCAGTGTGGCTAGAGACTGAAAGAAATTGGTGAATGGCTGGGTCATTCCAACATTACAACAAATCGATACGCGCATTTAATGACACAAAGCACGCAAAACAGGGCTGATTCTGTCAGGCGTACATTGTTTCCCGATCATTAACTTATTAGACAGGGGTTAGACATAAACAGTGGTAGAAAAGAGAAAAGACTCGACAACCACAATATTTCGTGATTATCAAAGTCTTTTCTACTACATTTATATTTTGGTGCGCGAGGGGGGACTTGAACCCCCACGTCCGTATTGGACACTAGAACCTGAATCTAGCGAGTCTGCCAATTCCACCACTCGCGCATAAGCAAGCGACTTCTCGAGAACCGAAATCGCTTGCTTATAATAGCATATCATTTTGGGAATGTCAACAGAAAAATGAAAAAACCTTGTAGAACAGAGCGGAGGTGCGTCGACCCCTCAGGAAACAAGATGCCTTTTCCACGTTGAAATTCAGAGCAAGAGACGGTATAATACAAAGTAAGAAATGCTGGAAAAATAAAAACAAAGACCAGATAAACGCTCATGAATGAAAGGATCAATCACATGCAGGAGAGAAAAAAGGGGCGATATCGTCATTTTAAAGGGATGGAATATCAATTGCTGTATACAGCGCGCCATTCAGAGACACAGGAGGAGATGATTGTCTACCGTGCTTTGTATGGTGATGGGGGCATTTGGGTGCGGCCGGCGTCGATGTGGGACGAAATGGTAGAGCGAGGCGGGATGTGCTGCCCCAGATTCCAATGGATTGCAGAGATGGAGCCGGGAGAGGACGGCAGTGGCCAAAAACAGACCATGGCGGAGGAGGGGTCGGTGTGCAATACGAAGTCGTTTGGCCAGCGTTCCTGCTAAGTGTGTCAAGCGCGGTGGGTCAAGGAAAGCTGGGTGTGGTATCGCCCGTTGCTAATGGGTTGAACTGGCTGATTGACCATGTGTTTGAGTGGCGCAACGGTTTGGGCGGGTTGTTGTTTCTTGCTGCTTTGACCATCCTGATTGTAGTTGGCATCTTTTGGTTTGGGCGAAACAGAAACTCAGGCGGGGAGCCAATCAAACGGGCAAAACACCCTCCGGATGTTCAAGGGAAATCTGTTGCCCGCTGTACGCCGGCAGAAGTGACGCAGCTGCTTCGTTCAGTGAAGTGGGTCAAAAAGAGCAGCTGCGCCCAATATAGTGCAACGGTGCTGGATTTATATCTGAAAGGCGCACTCTTGTTCATATGGGAAGAAAACAAATTGCTTCTTGAACCAACGGAAGCCGCCCGTGAAATGTTGCCCCATGAAGCATGCTTGCTACGTTGGATTGAAGAGGCAAAAGGGGGGCAGAGACGGATTTCGATGACGGAGTTTGTCCGTTATATCAAGAAAAACCACGGGGCATCTCAGGTGTATCTGGCACAGTTCGACTGCGCGACACTGTCTGAGTTACAGGAAAAGGGATTTGTGGTGCGCGGCAGTTATTCCAGCTTATGCCGCCGTGTGACAGGAAAAATTCCAAAGAACCTGTTCGTTGGACTCATATTTTTTCTGTTGGCTGGAAGCGCCTTCTCCCTCTACGCATCGATGAGGGGACGCTTCCCGTTGGGCTGGTTGACTGCGCTTTTGTTTCTTTTACTTGCCGTTGTAAGCATCCGCAGCCGAAAAAGCCGTCTCTATCTGACACGGCAAGGAGAAGAAGCGGCGGCCTGCTGGGTGGCTTGGACGCACAAGCTGAGCACTGCACCCTGGGGTGTTGGGGAATGGACAGTGGCTGATGCCTTTGCTTTTGCGGTAGGGGCAGAAAAGGGGGCGGCTGTCGTAGCCTGGATGGCACAAGGGCAAGAAGAAAACACAACCACACAAAGCATTTCGCATATGCCGATAAAGGAAGCGGGAGAATATGCTCGTCTGTTGGATATGCTGGATTTACTTCAAAAGGCCATTTGGAGTGTGATTCGAAAATCAGACGGGGCAAATGGAATGACGAATCAATAAAAGCGGAAAGAGGAAACATTATGAAAAAACCAGCGTTCTGTTTGATCGGATTTCTGATTTGTTGCCTGCTCCAGGGGTGTGTAGTGACTGTGCCGGAGCAGGAGAGTCCAACGTCCAGTCAACTGGATCCAGTTGAGGAATCTCCGGTGGCAAGCCGCCCGGTCATTGCTGAAGAGACTGCGCCTCCTTTGCAAATTACATATGATCATGACTTGCTTTCCTCTCGGGAAATTGAAGTGCTTGGTGAGGAAAAGTACGCTTTTTATCAGGAGCTGGTACAGGGTGTCCTGCAATATAAAACGCGAATTCCGATTCCGGATAAATTTCGACGGGACGAGTCATTCCGCTATATCCTCAATTTATTTCAAAAACATTGCCCGCTCTCTTACCTGTCCGGCACACCATATTTGAGCCTCAAAGGCGATTATGTATTGTTTGAATATCTGTTTCCCAAAGAAATTCACGAAGAAAAGATCAAGCAGTTGGAACAGCGCGTGAAGGAGATTGTAAAGGAAACGGTACGAGAGGGATATGATTTATTGGAAGCCAGTCTGTCAATTTACCGCTATCTTGCGGCGACGACTGCTTATAACATGGGAGCGGCATCGACAGAAACTTATGGAGTATTGATGAACCAAGAGGGGATCTGTACCGGATTTGCCTATACGATGGCACTGTTGCTGCGCCAGGCGGGATACGACGATGGATATGTGCTGGCCTATACGCCGGAAGATCCGGAACAGGAAGGTCATGCTTGGAATGCATTGTATTTCAATGGAAACTGGTACCATGTGGACGCTACCTGGGAAAATTCAGGATCGGGGGGGATGGGCTTACAATATTTCGGCGTGACAGATGCACAAAGGGAAAACGAAGGCTTGATAAAACCGTTTAACCGAGATTTGTTAGAAGAAGGGATGCTGTTTGTGCCAACATGCACAGATGAGTCTTTGG
>JAQWCP010000079.1:0-1240 GCA_028705905.1 Oscillospiraceae bacterium | reverse complement strand
GTCTTTGGTATCACTTCAAACTGCCATACGATATGAGACGGATTTTTCCAATCACCTGCTCTATTTGCAGGAAAGCGGCGGGGGCTGGATTGCCTTTCATACAGATACTTTAAAATATGAATCAACGGCAGAACCGCTGTTGCCATCGAAATAAAATGAAATAGAACGCTCCTTCTGTGGCCAATTGGCTGTAGAAGGAGCGTTCTTCTTTGGAGTGTCAGCTTGCCCCTTTGCGACTCTTTTCTTTCCACCATAGTTTTATAATGAAGAGACACGTGAATTCGAAAGGAGAGATGCCGTTGACAGTCGTTTATGTCGATACCATGTTACTTGTCAATGGGATGATCAATTATCTGCTCCTCTTGGCAACCGGTCATCTGGCGGGTGTCCGGCTACATCGGCTCCGTTTGTTGCTGGGCAGTCTGTTGGGGGCGCTTTATAGCATCGCGGTTTATTTGCCCGGTGCCGGTTTTTTGCAGGCAGTTCCCATCAAACTGGGTGTGGCGGTGTTGATGCTGCTGATTGGGTATGGCGGGGTCAAACGGTTTCTCCGGCTGACGCTTTTGTTCTTTGCGGTGTCATTTGTCTTCGGCGGTGGGGTTTTGGCGCTCCAGTTGCTAAGTGGGCGTAGTCTGGTGGAGCATGGCGGATTTCTTGTGGCTGCCGGGATGCGGGAGCTGATTTTGGCAACGGCACTTTGTTATCTCATTTTAAGCGTGGTTTTCCGGCGATCGGCAAGACATGGGGGGAGCCGACGGGATATTGTGAGTGTGAGGGCGACGTATGACGGACGCAAAACAAATTTCAACGCCCTAATGGATTCTGGAAACACACTGACAGATCCGCTTACCAATGCACCTGTCATCATTGCAGAATGGGAGGCGTTGGTGCCTCTGTTGACAGGGGAACAGAAGGCGGTCTTAACGCCGAATTTGATTCAAAATGCACCAATGGCGCTGGAACAGCTGGGCACTTTTGGAAAGGGGCGGTTTCGCTTGATCCCGTACCAAGCGGTGGGCGTTTCCGGCGGACTTCTTCTGACACTGCGGCCGGATGCCGTCTATTTGGGGGAGGTGCTGTATTCTGGCATATTTTTTGCCTTTTCGCCCACGTCGCTCTCTGATGGCGGCCCATATGCGGCGTTGGTGGGAGACTTGGAGGACTGTCGGGATTGTGTGGCCGCCTTATGGCAGAGGGGCAAAACAAAGGGAGGGAAAATATGAGACAAATCCAGGGGGAC
>JAQWCP010000078.1 GCA_028705905.1 Oscillospiraceae bacterium | reverse complement strand
CTCCTGCACAGGCTGTCCGCTCATGGTGTCAAGCAGTCCGTATTCGGTCAGGCACAGCCCCTTTTCCTTGATCAGCGTTTGCCCATAATCATAGAGATTGCTATTGCGAAACAGGGTGTCGGCACACTCAATCTGATATAAATTGAGCTGGCGCTTCGCATAGTCGCTGGGTGAACTCACGTCGGGTAAGAGTCGAAACCATTCCACTTGATTCGTGAGATCAATGGCATCCTCCAGCGTGAGGTCATCGGGAGCTGCCTCCATCATGGCGCAATAGACGGAAAGTTTTCCGCTCTCGTCCAGCTTTTTGAGCTGCACAGCCAGCTCGTTTATCAAACCATAGCAGTCGCCATCGCTGGCATAGAGGAAATCGGATACCAGCTCGGTCAGCTTGGGGACGATGCAGTCTGCTGCTCTGTAGGAGCAATCCTCGGGTGATTCTGCCCCCAGCTGCACCAGCACACGATTGATTGCGCCATCATCGGCGGGGAGCAGCGGAAATTCGGAACGGTGCTTGTCATAGTCACCATCCTCAAAGCTGCCTTTGCAGACCTCCAGTTCAATGGTGTAGGAGGGCTTTTCGAGCGGCACGGCGCTGCGCTCACGATAGGCGAGGGAGATATCTCCATTTAACACCACATAGCCCTTATCGGTGAACACGCCGCCCTCAGCAATTCTTGCTTTTCTGCCAATTGCTTCATAATCCAGCAGCTCGTAGACGGCTTCGGGCAGATTGTCCGGAATATCTGCCATATTATTGTCCACATAAAATTTACCGAGGGATTCGTCGTTATGGGCTTCGTAGACAATCTGGCAGTTTTCAAAGCTGTTGGTGAAGTTGATGAGCCGTTCCAGAGGGATGGGTGTTCCGTTTTTGTCGGCCTCCATCCGTACCAGCCCCTCAAAGCAGTCCAGCTCCCATTCAGTCAGTGCCGCCAACCGCTTTGCAAGATGGTTCAGTTCATAGATATTTGCACTGGCAGCAATGAGGCTTGGCAAATAGGAACAGTTGCTGTCGAGCACCTCGGTGCTGTAGATGATGCGCTCATCGGTGATGTGCGCTTTAGCCAATGCATCTGCCAGCACAAAAGGCGTGGCAGGGAGGCTCAGTGACGTGGCGGTCATTGCCCCGATAGAACCGGGCCTTCCAATTTCCACTTCAAAAATCTTATTCAAATTTCATGCCTCCCATCTGTTGCTCCGGCTCGGGGTCGGCAATGACCGAGAATTGGTCTTGGTCAGGCAGGAGCGCCAGCGTTCGGCCGTTGTCCCAGGTCATGTGGATGCCGCAGGCATCATCCACAAAATTGACCGTTCCCTCGGTGCCGGGCGGCACGGGGGCATAAGGGTCTTTCATCTCCCGCAGCTTGATGCGGGTACCGGGTGGGTACTGCTCTCGCAAAAACTCCACCCATTTGGGATGCTGTTTCATAGGCTACCTCCATAGCAAAAGGCATTACCGCTTTTCATGGCGGCAATGCCTTTTGCTTTCTTCATAATAGATTGATAATTTCAAGGTTTTGTCTTTCTGCCATGCGGACTGTCTGTGCCGTTCCGCTGACCGCCTGCCGATTCCAGCAGCAGATGACTCGGCTGCTGTGGTCTACCATATACTGATTCCGCTGGGCATAGCACTCTTTGCTGTAATGGGTGTTCAAGGTGATGACCTCATCGCATTTCGGCATGATTTCATAGTACCGTTCATGGTCGGCAACGGAAAACCGCACTGCCTGTTCCTCAAAAGGGATGACGGCAATCAGCCGAATCAGCCGTGGGTTTTGCAGATCGACCAATACTTTCTTCTCCAGCACTTCCTCCGCCGCCATCAGGTCGAAGCCGTAGGCACCACCGAATAAAAAGGTGTCGTAGCCGTCTTGCAGCGCACGTTCAATTTCTAATTCCAGCCGCTTGCGCAGCAGCTCCAGCGCCTCGCCTCGGGGGAGCTTTTCACTCCGATGTCCGGTAAAGCACACGGTTTTTTCTCTGATGATTTTTTTGTTCACGCCCCATCCTCCAGTCATTATATTTATGTGTAATATGGACATAATCCATACACAGTATAAACAACCTGACTGTTACAGTCAAGCAATAGGGATATAATTTGTATTGACATCATCCATACTTGAAAGGAGGAGCATTTGTGGAACGACTCAAACAACTTAGGGAAGCAAAAGGGCTGACACAGCTTCGCCTTGCCATGGAACTGAATGTATCGCAGGAGACCATCAGCGGCTATGAAATCGGCAAGGCTGTGCCACCTGCGGAAATGCTGGTAAAGCTGGCGGATGCGCTGGACAGCTCGGTGGATTACATTCTCGGAAGAACCGACATTAAATCCACGCTGCGGGCTTCGGAGCTAAATTTACAGGAGGCAGAAATGCTTTCGATTCTTCGCAAGCAACCGGCAGACAAGCGCACATTTGTATTTGACATGATTAAAGGGCTTGAGAAGTAAGAGGCGGCAGGATGATTTTCATCTTGCCGTTTTCTCATCCCATGGTCATGTTCATGCCTTGTTCCTCTTTGGGTGCCGCCATCAACAGCTCCTGCTGGCGCTTGTCGTAAATATACAGATATGCGTTGTAATCTCCTTGCACGGGGGTGCAGCGCAGGCAGAAACGATAATGCTCTGATTCCGCCACGTAGCCGTGATGAGAACTTTCCACCGCAATGCTGCCGCCGTGGGTAAAGCAGTAGCTTTGCATTTCCTGCAAGCTCTGCAACGGACCGCTTTTTCGCATTTCCTCCATGAATGCATTCAGCTCGGTTCTAAAGTCGGCAGTATTCAGTGCATCACCGTTATGCTCCCACCATGTGTGCCAAAACTCGCTGCCCTTGTGCCCGAAATCCATGCGCAGATGTCCCACCGTGAAAAGCTCGGCATCGTTTTGCTCTGAGGAATAGAAAAGCCCCGCCTCATCGGGCGAGGCAGGGCGCAGCATAAATTTTCGGTTGTCAGTCGGATAGTTGAGGCTGCGCACATCGCAAAATTCTTTCAGGGAATACTGTTCTCCAAGAAAGTCCAGCCGCCCTTTTAGGGAACGGCAGCCCGCTTTCGGAATAGCGACCGGCTCGTGGATTAGGATGGTTCCCGCGTGGTTGACTCCAACCTTGGGTTCCACCGTCACCGGCTCGCCGGGGTCGTGATCGCTGCCCCGCAGATCGTAGGCATACCAGCCCTCCGGCACGGTGCCGCGGTCAATCCGAGAGTTGGTGAACAGCGCCGGTTTGCCGAATAGCTCCACATATTCAAATCGTTCTTCTCTGATGTTTACGCCCATGCTTTACCTCCATTATCGTGTGTGGTATTGTTACACCATTTGCATGCCGAAGCTCTGCGCTGACGCCTGCTGTCGGGTGACATATCCGGCATCAATAAACGCACCGCTGTGGTTGGCGTGATATTCAATTCCAATTCGTGCGTAGTCCAAGTAGTCACGAACATTTTCGGGAAAGTCCATGGTGCCGCTCTCCACCAGATAAATCCCCAGCTCTCGCTCGGTGGTCACATCAGGATAAAATTCAAAGTTAGAGACATTGCCAGCGGCATTCAGAATGTGGTCGAAGCAGTCAATCATTTCAATATCCACCACACCGCACAGCTTATGCATGGCAATAGCGTCCAGCGGATGCAGGGCGTCCTTTAGCTTGTGGAGCTGCTCATCGCTTGCATTTGCAAGTATTCTCTGAACCGAGGAATTTGTGTGCTCTTTCAGCCAAAGGATATGTAGGTTTTGCTTCATGCCATCCCTCCCATTGTCATATCCATACGCTCACAGTCCACGCCTCCCAAAAGCTCGGGAATGCTGACTGCGCCGTGGTAGCTGATATAGCCGCGCTCGTTGAACTCACCGTACTCCTGTTCCATGCGCTCCACACCGTACTTTTCAAAATTGTAGTAGCCTGCCAGATTCTCGTCATACTCAAAATGCCCGGACTCCATGATCATGTGTTTACCGTATTCCTGGGGCGTTTGAATGCCAGGGATGAAGTCGAACAAATCAAGCTGCTGTGCCAGATTTTGCAAAGCGGTTGCGGTGGCAGGCTTCGTAAAGCGTGCGGCAGCGCCCAGCTTTGCGTAATCCTCCGCCGTGAAATCCGCCGCCGCTTGGCACATGGCGTTCAAGTCTGCAAGGGATTCGCTTTCAAAATCCAGCAGGACATCGACCTCAACAGGCAGATTGCTTTCCATGAATCGCAGCTCCAATTCCTCGCCATCGGCAAAGCCGTCCCGCTGCATGGCGCGTTCCAGTTGCATGGCTGACATGGGTAGGGCGTGGCAGACTGGGGTGATGTTCTCCGCAATCTCCTTAGCTGTGGTAACCTCCACCTCCATCACGCAATCCTCATAGCGGTACTGCGGAAAGCGTCGCCCCTCGTAGAGCTGCTCCAGTGCAAAGCCCTCGTCATAAATCACGCCGTATTGAGTCACCTTGCCTTCTTCATTCAGCAGGAGCTTGAGGGCTTCTTTTTTAAAGTCGATGCTCTGCGCATCCTCCATCGTCATTGCTCCGCCGTTTTTGACCATGTAGCAATGCTGCCCGACCTTTTGTAAATCGGTGAAATCCTGCACAATGGGCACATTCTGACAGCAAAAGGTAAGGTTGATTAAATCCTTGACTTCATGGAATTTTTGGCTGATTGCCACCGCATGGAACCGTGCCAGCTCCCGCTTGTCGAAGCTGTCCATCCGCTTGACCAGATAGTCCAGCTCATCCACATTGCCGGCACTGCCCACCAAGCGCTGAAAACCCGGCGAGTCCTCTGAGATTTCCTCCACCTTACAGTCGGCGGTCAGTACATTGCCAATGTCCAGTGCCGTCAGAGTGAAGAGGCAATTGCCGTAGTCTGCCTTGGGAATGGGGAACGGAATGGTTGCCACGCCGTATTCGGGATGGCCGGGGTTACTGAATACCACATTCATGAGCACACCTCCGATTTCTTAATTTTGAATACATCCGTGCCGAATTTGGCAATGAGGATGCCGCCCACGATGGTGGCAAACAGCGCATCGTCAATGACTTCGGGATCAGCAAGCTCCGATATGGTGATGCGTTCCACGCCAGTGTAAAGGCTCTTGGCCGTTTGGTAGAGGGCATAAGCTTCGGCGGAGCTGTTTCGCAGCTTTATCTGCCCGAATTGGAAGCTGTGGCAGGTGGCGCCCTTTTCCGCGCATTGCCAGAGCTGCTGGTCAGCGGTCAGCAGGAACAGCGCCGCGGCATAGGTGGGCGGCATCGAGGAGAGGTTCACGCCCAGCGCCGCTTGCGCCAGTTGGAATCGGCTTTTGTGGGCGCTGTCATAAAACCAGCCACAGCGGGAGGAGAGGTGGCGCAGACGTGCTTTCATCCTCTTGCTGCGAAGATTCTCAAAGCAAATTTTCAGCAGCTCCCGATAGGATACCGCCCCGGCCTCCAGCCGTTCTGCCAGCCAAGGGCAGGCGGCTTCGGTGCAGCCCTTGTGATAGGACAGGCAGTCTTTGCAGTTGGTACTCTTTTTGTCATAGTGGAATCGGCTCAAAATCATCACCCCGCTGGTTCGATGTGTAAAAAAGGGCGCCAGCATCATCTCTGCCTCCAGCCCTGCCAAGTGTGTGTCGTGCATGAAATATTTGGTCATCGTACTCAATCCTTTCTTTTGCCCGGAAATGAAAAAAGCGGCGGAGCCTGTTCGGTCATACGACCGTAGACTCCGCCGCTTTTTGGTGGGCTTACATGGTTTGCTCAAAATTGTGGGTAACTTCCTCTGTTTGTGCGATTCGCTGCCGTAAATCAGGGACAATTTTTTCAATCTGCTCACAGGTGTCGGAGATGAGCGTTTCTTGGTTGTCGGTGAGCTCGTATTCTCCATCCAGCATGTCGTGCATACAGCGGTACATTTCGGTGAGCTGTTCCTCGGAAAAGTAGCACCCTTTTTGAATCAGCCCAGAACGCACTGCAAAATCCGCCTTTGCGCCTTCATAGTTGTCGTGATAGTAGTGCCCCTGTTCCACAGCGGTGTGGTCGTAGTTCCAGTCCCATGTCACGAACTGCATTCCGTAGCCGCCCTCCATTTCCTTGCCTGCCAGCACTGTGCCGTTAAACTCGGCAAGCAGGAGATAATCGGCATCCAGACCTTCGGCAATGAGTGTTGGCGCCCTTTTGAGCGACTCCATGTATTCCGCTACCATTTCAGCAAAGGGCGCTGCTCGATAGAATGCTTTGGAGGCATCCTCCGTCAGCAAATCGCCCGGTGCAACGCAGCGCATACCGCCCGGTTCGATGCGGCCTACAGGCTGACCGTCCATTTGGATCACCAGCCGTCCATTTTCCACCGGGCCGCTTTCAATGCCGTGCTTACGCAAAATGCGGGAGAGCTCTGCAAAGTATTTCTCGTCCATATTGATTACCTCGTTTCATTTTTGTTGGGAAACGCAAAAAGGGCGCTGACTTTCGGCTGTGGATTCAGTCGATCAATCAGCGCCCTTTGGCGGTTTCTAATTTAGTTGTGAGTAGCGCCCTTTTTTGAGTAAGAGGTTTTGTGCCTGCTTTTAGGAGAAGATTTCGCCCACAGAAAAAAGGGCGCCATAGTATTTGCAAGGGTTTGCGGGGTTTTTATATAAAAATAGCGCCGTTTTTTCACAGGCATTTCTGCTCGGATAAAACGGCGCTGATTCTTGTTTTCTGTGTTGTGGTTTTTCGATGACCCAGAGGGGGTTATAAAAAGGGCGCTACGCAGGCGATTCTGACCTGCGAGTTCGAGTCATGTCTGACTGAAGATTTTGCCCCGATACATCTATGAAAAAAGGGCTTCCACTTTTTCAAGTGAAAGCCCCCGAAAGGCGCATGGTTACTGGCTTTGTGAGCCAAAAATCATTATTGCCTTCCTTTTTTGGTCTGAGTGACATGATTCGAACATGCGACCTCTACCACCCCAAGGTAGCGCTCTACCAAACTGAGCCACACCCAGATTTTGGGGGAACCCTTTTGGA
>JAQWCP010000077.1 GCA_028705905.1 Oscillospiraceae bacterium | reverse complement strand
GCGGGGGTATGCGGACGGATATGATCTGCAAACCTGGCTCAACGACTATATCTTTCCGGCGGAAGCCCGCCTGGATGCCAGGGCGGTGCGCGCCGGTACAGCCCTGGGCCTTGCAGAGATGATTGCGGCTGGCATTACATCTTTTTCTGATATGTATTATTTTTGCGATGAAATCATTGAAGAGACCATCAAAGCAGGATTATGTGCCAATATCAGCCGTGGGATTACCCAATTTTCTCCTGATTTTGATCCAGAGAAAAGCAAGGCCTGTGAAGAGATGCGGGCGCTGGTGTCCAAATGGCACGGATATGGTGATGGCCAAATTCAAATTGATGTGTCGATTCATGGGGAATATACATCGTATGATCGGGTGTGGCGCTATCTGGCAGACTACGCCCTGGCCCATCAACTTGGTATGCATGTGCATTGTTCCGAAACGAAGCTGGAACATCTGGGTTCTTTGGAGCGCAACGGGAAAACGCCAGCGCAGACGCTGGACGAGTATGGCGTTTGGAATACGCGGGCCATTGCCGCCCATTGTGTATGGGCAGAACCGGAGGATATTGCTCTCTTTGCACAGCGGGGCGTGACCATTGCGCACAATCCTGTGAGCAACTTAAAGTTGGGCAGCGGCGTAGCGCCGGTTCCTGCTTTTTTGAAGGCGGGGGTTAATGTGGCACTGGGAACAGATGGTGTTTCCTCCAATAATAGCCATGACTTATTGGAAGAAGTGAAGTTGGCGGCTATTTTACACAAAGGGACTGCTTTAAACCCACAGGTGGTGTCTCCCATGGAAGCGCTTAAAATGGCTACTGTGAATTGCGCCAAGGCGCAAGGGCGTAAAAGCGGCAAGATTGAAACGGGATATGAAGCCGATTTAATTTTGCTGGATTTTGCGCGTCCCCATTTGATTCCTTGCCACGACGTGATTTCCAATGTTGTGTATGCTGCAAGAGGAAGTGACGTGGTCATGAATATGGCCGGCGGAACGATCATATATGAGAATGGGACATTCCACACCATAGATTTAGAAAAAGTGATGTGGGAAGTGGAGCATTATGCAATGCAAACCGTTTTTGGCGCAAACGACTTTTCGCTGTTGAAACGGTGATTTCTGTCTCGGGCTGCGGCCTTATGGGACCCGGAGAGGATGAATTCATTTGGCGAAAGCAAAAAAACAAACTTTTTTAGGGGGCGCTGCCACATTGGCGGCTGCGGTTGCCATCGTAAAAATCATTGGTGCGCTGTATAAAATTCCGCTGGGGAATATGCTCAGCGGGACCGGCATGGGCTATTTTGGTACAGCATACAACATCTATTCGGTGCTGCTGACCATTTCAACGGCTGGGTTGCCCCTGGCTCTGTCCAAATTGGTTTCCGAAGCCAATACGTTGGGGCGGCATAACCAAAAACGCAGGATGTTCCGGGTGGCGCTGGCAACATTTTTTGTCATAGGCAGCATAGGTACGCTTTTGATGTTCTTTTTTCCGCAGCAATTGGCGGGACTTATGGACAATTCCCAAGCCTGGTATGCCATTAAAGCACTATCCCCTGCTGTTGTGTGCGTATGTTGTATGTCTGCGTTTCGTGGCTATACCCAAGGACAAACACAGATGATGCCAACGGCCATTTCCCAAGTCATTGAGGCATTGTGCAAGTTGTGTATCGGGTTGATTTTAGTGGTGGTCATGATCCAAACCGGTTATGACGAAGCACATTCTGCCGGTGGTGCAATTCTAGGTGTCACAGTAGGAACGGCGCTGGCTCTATTTTATCTCGTTTGGAATTATGCAAAGACATACCGGCAAAGATTGCCGATGACGCAGGACTTGCCCCATTCCCGCCAATCGATTTTAAAGAGCATTTTGCGTTTGGGCATCCCCATTACATTGGGCTCGTCTGTCATGAGCATTATCACCTTGGTAGACAATAAGTTGATTCTCATGCGGTTGCAAGACGCAGTTGGATTCACCGAAAAAGTTGCCAGCTGGCATTATGGCGCATATTTTAATACCATGAATCTTTATAATTTGCCATCTTCCTTTATTGTACCGATTACCGTCAGCGTCATTCCTGCGGTTGCGGCTTGTTTGGCAAAACAGGATGGAAAAGGCGTGAACCAAATTGTCAGCTCTGCCATGCGCATCACGGCCTTGTTGGCATTTCCCGCGGGGATTGGTCTCTGTGTCCTTTCCGGTCCGATTATGAACCTTGTCTATCCACTGAAACAGGAAGAGGCGGCAGTGGGCGCGCCACTTTTGGCTGTTTTGGGCATCGCTTCCATTTTCGTCTGTTTGATGCTGCTGTCAAACTCTATTTTACAGGCCCATGGAATGGTCAACATCCCGATTTTGACGATGCTGGCGGGCGGCGTTGTGAAAATTGCGACCAACTGGATTCTGGTTGGAAATCCGGATATCAACATCCAAGGCGCACCCATCGGCACGCTTCTTTGCTTTGCCTTGATTGCTATTTTAAACTTTTTTATTGTCTTGCGTATTTTACCAAAACGACCCAGTCTGCGCCGTACATTTTTAATGCCTGCCATCGCCGCCTGTTTGATGGGCGTTGCCGCTTGGGGGTCCTACCAGATTTTACATGCGGGTGTGGGAAGTCTCTTCCGTTCCAGCCATGCACTGATGGCAAACGGGATATCTGTACTGGGCGCGATGTTCATTGGCATAGTTGTTTATGCCATTTTAGTCGTGAAAATGCATATCATCTCCAAAGAAGACTTAAGTTTGATGCCAAAAGGAGAAAAAATTGCAAGAATTTTGCATATTCAATAAAGAAATACTTGCAGAGGAAGAAAAACTATGATAAATTTTGCATATAAAGATCATTATACAATAGAAGATCTTAAGCAGATCATTCATTTGCTTCGTTCTGAACAGGGCTGTCCTTGGGACCAAGAGCAGACACACGAAAGCATTCGCCGCAACTTTTTGGAGGAAGCGTATGAAGCGGTGGAAGCCATTGATGAGAACGATTCAGATCATTTAAAAGAAGAACTGGGAGATGTATTGACACAGGTCATCTTTCATGCCGCCATTGAAGAAGAGGCAGGCCGGTTTCATTTGGATGACGTGGCAGATGGTACATGCAGAAAATTAATCGGCCGGCACCCCCATGTGTTTGGGTACATTCAGGTTTCCGGTTCGGGGGATGTCATGCGAAATTGGGATGACATCAAGCGCCAGGAAAAGGGGCAAAGTACCCATGCATCGGCTATGGATTCTGTTGCAAGAAGTCTGCCTGCTCTGTGGCGGGCGGAAAAAATCCAAAACAAAGCAAAGAAGGTGGGATTTGACTGGCCGGACATTTCCGGCGCGATGGACAAGCTGAAAGAAGAAACCATGGAGTTACAGCAGGCAATGGGCCAGAATGGCAATATCGAAGAAGAGCTGGGCGATTTGTTGTTTTCGGTGGTGAATGTAGCGCGATTTTTAGAAGTTGACCCGGAAAAAGCTTTGGGACAGGCATGTGATAAATTTATTTCCCGCTTTCAGAATGTGGAAGAGGCAGCACACGCATCGGGCATGATATTGGAAGAGATGTCTCTTTCGGAAATGGATGCCTTGTGGGAGCGAGCCAAAAAGTCTTAATAAAGGCATCAGGTTGCAGGCTGTGCCCTGGTTTGTGTCTTTTTTAAGCAAGATAAAAGCTACCGTCCGGTGGCCAAAAAAGAGCAGGAGGACTGAATAGATGAACAAAGCGGAATTAGTCAATGCGGCATCGGAAAAAGCCGGCCTTACCAAGAAAGACACAGAGCGTGCGCTCAACGCGGCCATCGACACCATTGTAGAAGCCTTGGTTGGGGGCGAAAAGGTGCAGCTGGTGGGATTTGGCGCCTTTGAAGTGAAGAAAAGAGCAGCAAGATTGGGGCGGAATCCCAAGACGAAAGAGAGCATCGAGATTCCACCCTCTCAGGTACCTGTCTTTAAACCGGGCAAAGTACTAAAAGAAGCAATTTGTAAGTAATGCGCGTAAAGCAATGCATCAGAAGAGGGCTTTCGAGCCCTCTTTCCGCATTTCATCGGAGGGAGCAAAGCCATGCGATTGGATAAATATCTCAAAGTGTCCCGTCTCATCAAACGTCGGACGGTTGCAAGTGAGGCGTGCGCTGCTGGGCGGGTGAGCGCCAATGGAAAACCGGTCAAAGCGTCTTATGATGTAAAAGTGGGAGACCGTCTTGAAATTCGTTTTGGAGAGCGAATACTATGTGTGAAGGTGGTTTCTCTGTTAGAACATGCAGGGAAAAATGATGCGCCAGCCATGTATCAGGAAGAAACGGCGCAATAAAACATCTTGTCCCTTGGACATACCTTTTTCCATTTTTTCATATACATGAAAAAACGGAAAGGAAGTGGTACACTTGGCATATGAAGAGAAGAAGGTGCGTTTGGATATGGCGCATCGTTTGAGCTTGGACGAACGGGAACGGCTTACGGTTTCCGGTGTGGAAGATGTGGAGAGCTTCGACGAGTCGGCAATTGTGATGTACACAGTGAAAGGGACGCTGGTGGTCCGAGGGAGTGGACTGCACATTGACAAATTGAGCTTAGATGGAGGAGAGTTAAGTGTAGAAGGGACCATCGACGCTTTGATGTATGAGGCACAGCGACGGGAGAGCGGCGGTATCTTTTCCCGCCTGTTCCGATAAATAATGGAAATTTCAGTTGGAGAACAGGCCGTTTCATTGTTGGGCTCGTTGGCCTTGGGCTGCTGTATCGGAGTATTGTACGATGTGCTGCGGATTTTGCGCGTGCGCTGCCGCCGCAGGACGTTGTCTGGGGTATTTGATTTTCTCTTCTGGATGGTCTCCATCCCAGCATTGGTTTTCTATGCGCTCATAACCGGAAACGGTCAGATTCGCATTTATATTCTATTGGGCGTGGCACTGGGGGTTGGAGTCCATTTTTTACTGTTCAGCCGTCTGGTGCTGTTTTTGGGCTATAAAGTTGCAGATTTCATGGGGCTGATATTCCACATTTTAACCCGTCCTCTCGTTTGGATCTGGTGCATATTGAAAAAAATTCAAGAAAAATTAAAAAATGTCTTTCTTTCTTGGGGCAGATGGTATAAAATGAAACGGATAACAAGAAAAGTGGACACTTCCAACAAGAGCATCTGTCCAGACAAAGGAGGCGGAGAGCATGAAATTCAAACGAGCGGGATTCCCAACGAAACTGATTGTTTTGATACTACTGGTTTATATGGCGGTCTCTCTTCTGACGTTGCGGGATCAGATTGCATCTGCCCAAGTACAAGAGGCAGATCTGACAGAGCAAGTAGCAGAGTTGAGGCAAAAAAACACCGATTTACAAAGCGACATCGAAAGCAGCGATGACCCTGCGCTGCTGGAGAAAATCGCACGGGAAAAATTGGGTCTTGTTCTGCCGGGGGAGAAGATTTTTATTGATATCAGCAATTAAACTTTCGAGGATAGGAAGTTAAGGAGGAAAAGGCTTAGAGTATGGAGTTCGGTGTTGGTGCAGTTCTCGATGGCAAAGTAACAGGAATTACAAAATTTGGTGCTTTTGTATCATTCCCAGATGGAAAAACAGGTCTGGTGCATATTTCTGAAATTGCCTATACCTATGTCAATGACATACGGGATCATCTCAAAGAGGGACAAACGATACAGGTTAAGGTGTTGGGCATTGACGACAATAACCGTATCAATTTATCAATCAAAAAGGCGATGGATCCGCCGCCCCGGCCTGCTAATACAGGGCGTCCGGCAAATGGCGGTCATCCTCCTGCTGGTGGTGCCCCGCGGCCGCAGTCTCGTGCAGCATATGCACCAAAGCAGACGGCATCAAAAGAACCGGCTACTTTTGAAGACCGGCTCAGGCAGTTTATGCAAGACATAGGAAGCACTCAGACTCGCCTCAATATCTGCCGGATCCACACCCAGAATGGAGCCGATCTGTGCCAGTGCATCCTGATGATTCGCCTCCATCTTACCCGGAATCAGACCAACCTGTGCCACAATTCCCTCCTGGGTCAGTGCCACATTGTTGCGATCATAAAGCTGGCCACGCCGGGCCTCTGTGTTGCTGATTCTGACCTTTTCATTCTCTCCCAGTTCCGGGAAGATATCCGAAGAAGACCACACTACTCTGTAGATACCGTCCTCATCTTTTTTCAACTCCATCTCATTATCAAAAGATACTTCTCCCGCACTGGTGTCCATCTTCATTTGATATGAAACGCTTTCTTTTTTATCGTTTTTTCGCTTCTCATCTGCCGTGACTGTTGCTTTGATATTGGCAGCCTCGATTCCTTCATAAATGTTCCGGTTTCGTTCCGTATATGTCTCCTCAGATACATTTTTTTTCGTGTCTGCATCAAGAAGCTGGTACATTTCCTCATATTTTCCAGCGGACAGAAGCTTGAAATACTGCTTTGCCACCTCCTCCGGATTGGACTTCTCCTTGTTTAGAAAAAGTACAATGCCTGCCACTGCGGCAATCACTATGGCTGCAGCTGCAATTGTCAGGACAATAATTTTCATTTTCCCTTTGTTTTTCATTCTATCCATACTTCCCCTCCTGGTTCTTTTCATTTATACATTATACTAACACAATTCCGGCCTTTTATCATCTCTATATTCCTTTCTGCTGCTAGTGTGACACTAGATTCTATTTCTCCCCACATTTCGCTCTATTGCGTCTTTTTGTAAAATATTAAGATATAAATGTCGTGTATACTTGACACATTGTAATATCAGTGCTATGTTAATATTATAAATAAAGAAGAGGTGATGTTCATGGCACGCAATATACCAATCAAGGTTGCGAGGGCTCGGCTGGATATGACGCAGAAGAAGCTTGCAGAAAAAGTAGGTATTTCGAGACAGACGATGAATGCAATCGAGCAGGGAGATTATAATCCGACAATTAAGCTTTGCAGGTCCATCTGCGGAGTACTTGGAAAATCATTAGATGAATTATTTGGGGAGGATGAGGAACA
>JAQWCP010000002.1:8889-28595 GCA_028705905.1 Oscillospiraceae bacterium | reverse complement strand
ACAAAAATGACGGAACAGCAA
The DNA here is from genome assembly GCA_028705905.1 of Oscillospiraceae bacterium. GTDB lineage: Bacteria > Bacillota > Clostridia > Oscillospirales > Oscillospiraceae > RGIG529. The sequence continues at coordinate 28,574 of JAQWCP010000002.1, read as the reverse complement.
AATCAGTCCCCCAGGAAGATGCGCAGCTCTATGAATAAGCAAAAAAGCTCGCATTGGACAATGTGTATAATAGTAAAAAATAATAGAACGCAAAAATAGCCGGAGATTTCTCCGGCTATTTTGCACGAACGACTGGCTGTTACCCGAAAAACAGGTAACACGCGGCACTCCATATCGCTCCTATGGCGAAACTCCAGAGGAGGCCGTAGCTGAGCCTGTTGTTTGATTTTTGAGCTTTCTCAAGACGGAGCTGCAGTAACTCGATTTCATCGTTTTTGCGCTCCCGATCACTTTTATATTTGACCCATGCGTCCAGATCGGCAAAATCCTTTATCTCAAGCACTTCCCGCACCCCCGCATCTATCGCTTACTGCGGTTGTGGCCTGTTTCACAAAATAGAACGGAATGCCTGATTGAAACGGATAAATTGTAAAGGTTCCATCTGACCATGTTCTAACGACATGTTCGCCTTTGCCTTTTCGGATGACGACTCTTTTAGATTTTGAAAACAAGTCCTCTATATGGGTCGGCCCATACCGGCTCTGAAAATCAATTAAGTTAAAGACATACGACTTTTCGGTCTCCTTCACATCCATGAGTATAAGGTACGAATCCCAAATGTTTCCTATTACCTCCGCTTTATATCGCCCCTGTAACGGCATATGGATCGCCTCCCATCGTATTTTTGTGCTCTTGCAGCGTAAACAAAGTCTTATATCGGTCAATTAAATCGACATAATACTGAAGATCAACAAAAGCACTAAGTACATTGTTGTCAAGCACGCTATTAGTGGACAGAACACCATCATAAAAGATGCTATCGGCGGCGACCATACCATCCGGTGCAATTAAGTTACAGTCAACCCAGCTGTTGACACCATAGGTAATTGATATCTTCTGCCGTTCGCGGCAGAGCATCCTGTCACTTTTGATGATGCTGCAAATGTCTTTGCCCCATGCGCCGCTATTTTCATTGTTACGGTACTCAATTTCCTTGCCACCGATTTCTCCATATAGAGAAACATCGCCGTTGACATCGATTGAAACCGTCCAACCATCATACTCTATTGCGCCGATAGGACCGCCGTACCAAAAACAGTCAAGATGCTTATTGTCGATGAAATCAGACTCATCGACATGCAGTGTGACACCAAGTCTTGCCGCCTCTTTTCTAGCGTGCCGGAGCGTGCTCTTTATGCTTAATGTCCGCACGCTCAGAGCAGTGAAAAAAACGCGCAATTTACGATGCAGCTTTCTCATCATGTCCCTCCTCAAATAAATCTCCGCTGGTTTCACAGTTCAGCAGGCTTGTTAGAATTTGGATGCGCTGATTCTCTGACAACTCCGCAAAATCGATCTGCAGACCGTTTACCGTGATTGTAAAGGCAACGAACCAATTGCCTGCTTTCATGCTCTATTCTCCTCTCCGTAAAGGACTTGATGCAATTTAGCAGCAAGTTCGGTTTTTCGCTTGCAAGACCAATGAAAAAATGTTTCTTTGTTATTTCCATTTTCATCAGTTCGCGCAATGATGATTTTAATATCAGATCCGATCTGGGTAATCCAGATACGCCTACAAGTTGACTGGTCATACGCAATAATCCACAACGGATGGCAATGGGATATATAGGTCTGTGGACAGTCGCGCCATCCGCTGCGGTCGGTGTATTGAAACCCGGCGCTATCAAGCATCCGCTGGCGCAATACAGCATATAGCTTTTGATACAACATATTGTTTTTCCTTTCCTGGCTGCCGATACTGTTTTCAGCGGTCGGCGCCATCATAAGATTGCCGGAATACCTTTCCAGCGTATTCGCCTCCGGTAATCATGGTGATTTCTTCATCATCCAACCCAATGCAGACATCTTCATCTTCCGTGCCGGCATCCGTAACATCTACCCATTCAACTTTTGCGATACCATCTTGGTATGTTGTTTCATAGTAGATTTCATCACCGGGCTGAAGACGTTTTATCTCATCCAATACGGATATGCGTTCATTGTCCATTCCGTTCATCTCCGATTCCAATATTTCTCTGCCGCCTTAACTCGGCGACTTTTTCCTTCCACTCCTTCTGAGCACGCTCTGCACGCTCTCGTTCAGCGCGCTGCTGCTCCGGCGTGAGTGCTGAAAACTCCCATTCACGCTGATCTTCGTTGATGTCGCGCTCTATACGGTACAGAATATTCAGCGCCAGCTCTTTTACCGTAGGCGCATGATTTTCCAAGGCGTCCTTTCCATTGCGGAACAGATCTAAAAGCCGATCATACTGCTGCTCCGTAATGAGATCATATCCGTAGTCGTCCTGGATCTCCACCTCGCTGTGGTACTGCATTGCCATTTCAAATTCCGCCTGTCGGGAGGCGGTTTCTTTGTTGACCGCCCGCTGATACTTTTCAATCAGCCGCCGCAGCTCTTTACAGACATGCTCGCAGGCTTTGGCCTCCATTAAATAGCCGTGGGCGTCAGGCTTTGTGTATTTTCTCATTGGCATTCTCCCTCCGATGCTATAAACCATACGCCGTGGTCGTCTGCGTGGGAGGTCCCTGCGGCGAACGGCAATGATAGGGATATAATCTTTCGTGCCAACCCCTGTGCTATTTCCACGATTGGATAATCGCCGTAAACGCAGTTTGCCTCACGATCCATATCATCAGCATCCGTAAGCAAGAATAACTGTTCCTGCTCATCATTGGTCAAAGACCCTTCACTGAGGCAAACATGCCAATCGTAATAATCTTCCCTTACGACCTCTGTATCGATTTCTTTATTGAATTCATTTGAGAGAAGCCTGTCGAACAAGTCCGCCAATTCATCCCATCCAATGTGGGTGGCCTGCTGAATTATCATGCTCATATTTTTGTTCCTCCAATTTTTTTCATATTATTAGCTGTGCTTATCCGCCGTAGGTTCGTCTTGCCTATCATAGATTGGGCACGCATAGTTGCGGTCGATGCTTGGCATTGTGCAGCCCATGTCCGGATCGTTGCAATCGCATTTCTGGCAAGGACCATGCTCGGCCTCTCTTTTATCCGGTATGATGAATGTACTCCATCGCCCACAATGAGGGCAGCAAACCGTACCTTCATAAGCGCGGTCAATCTGTTCTTGCGTCACCTCGCCTATCTTTTTGCAGCACGTATTGACCACCGACACAATATGCGCCTGCGCATATACATCAGGCCGATACCGCTTGTTGAATGGTACATAGTGTACCCATTGAGGGCAGTCGAAGATTCGAGCCGCATGAGACTTCAGCGCCTGTTGGCGCAGCATAGCCGGCGGTTCCTTCGAATAGTTGTGTTCGCTCTCCCACTCAATAAGCCAGGATAGAATTTGTTGTTCACCTTCTCTACAAATAACTGCTTCGGCAAGCCTGTACCACACACTTTCCTCAATGTCCCCTAAATCGGTTTTCACTCCGTTGCGATAGGTGTATGTCTTGTTGCGTCCCTCGCCGGAGCTCAGGGTGTTAAAAGTGCCGTAGTGCCAACGGATATCGGAAAACGTGGCGGCTGCTACATCGATTTCTAACAGAGTATTGATATGTCCTTTCATCCTAGTATTCACCGCCCTTCATGCCGGTACATCCAGCGGGACAGAAGCATCTTGGCGCATGCCTCTGTAAGCGCCGGGAAAGCCCGCATAAGATATGGCACAGCACCATACATATTCGTCTTGCCAGACTCTCTCAAGTCGTCCAGAAAGGCAAAATACGGCTCATAAGCGGCATCAGATTTGAGGAAGGCATGAAGATATAAATTGTAGTCCTTAAAACGTGTGATACAGCGCAGCCAATACAGACACAGCTCTCCTTCATAATAAAAGTCGAACTCATCACCCGCAGTTTCGTTTGTCCGAGCCAGCGGATGCGCCGTACAAAAAGCTGTGAGTCTTGTCAAATCCGCAAAGGCATCTTCGGAAACTATCGCCGCATATACTGCATCCACCTCACAGCGGATCTCCGGCGTCGCCAACTCATCATGCGCAGGGTGGATGGTATTCCACCATTTCCGGCCATCGTAATCGGCACGGATATGGACAATCTTTCTGCTGTATTGAGGGATCAGATCCGTGGAGTGCTCATCTTCTTTCAACAGCTCCGGGAATGGGCAAGTTACCTTCAGATCATCGATTATGCTATTTTTCATATGCGTAGCGCCTCCATTCATAAATACAAAAGACCGGCAGACTGCTGCAAAAGCAATCTGCCGGTCTTTGTTCATATATTGACTCCGTTGGAGCCCGGTTTCATTCTGTGCGTTGTGGGTACATCGGGCGTTGGTGTTGAGAAATATCAGCCTACTTGCCTTCTGGCCTCGATATACAGGTCGATATCTTCCACGATGTAATTCGCCCCGGTGGTGTGCAGCGCTTCAAAACAGGAGTAGATATAATCCCACACCCTGTATTTGCTGAACAACTCGGACACCTGACGCCCGGTGAGCTGTTTGGCTGCCTTGTACTGCTCTACGCAGTAAACCAAAAAATTTCCTTCTCGGCTCATATTCATACCTCCTCCGGGAATGTGAAAGCACCGGTTCGGCGTTCTTCATCGTACATGTTGAACAACGTCAGCGCACTCAGATGCCAGAGCTTCGTTGCCTCATCCTCAAGGCTTTCATAAACCTTGGCCTCATAGAACGCTTTTGACGCAGCAATCTCATCATCCGGATAGTTCTCCATGATAAGATTGATCACCTGTGGAACAAGCAGCATCAGCACCGCTTCAAACTTCCTTTGTTCCATCATCGCACCTCCCCATCGAGTGTGCCAATATACTTTAAGTAACTCAGAGCGGCTTCGGAGGCCAAAACCAGCTGATTATACAGCTTCTTGATTTTCAGCGCCTCCAGGGTCTGCTCTTTTGTCAGCACATTGGCGGTATAAAGGGCAAAGGTGGTATAGACGTCATCGTTGGCGACCGGCCCATAAATGAAGTCGGGCTGCTCACCTAAATAATTGCCGGAACGGTTATCCGATACAAAATTGAGCCACGCCTCATTGGGTGCGTCAAAGCGCAGTAAGGTACATTTAGAAAAGGCAAGGGCCTCATCGATTTCATAGATGCTGACGGTCTCCACGCCTTCTCTGCGGCGCCTCGTGACCTTTTCCGCAAAGCCGATGGCCTGCGTTTTGTTAGTGGTGGTATAGAAGCCAAACCCAAAATCCAGAAAACGATTTTGCTTAATCAGCTTTGGCTCCGCAACCGCCATGTTACTTCCATGATAGAGTATCATTCATACCCCTCCAATGCTTTCACCGCAACAGCGTTTTCCTCTTGCAGTGATTTAATCATCGTTTCAATATGCTTTCGCTTTTCAAGTCGCCCGCGAACGCCATCCACATCGTTTTGACGAAGGTAGCGTGACAAAACCTTTTTCCCTTCACGGTACTTCAGGTAGTAATATGTCTCGCCTTTCGTCCGCTTTTCGGCTATCGTGCCTTTTGGGAGCTCGGAAAGCTCCACCCGATAGTGCGCCAGCATAAAGTCAATCCGCTGTTTTTCCTGCTGGATGGTGCTGATAATCAGATTCATTTCATCACCCGCTTCTATTATACCCAACATTGCATTAAATATCAACGACAATGTTGCGCAAAGGCGGATGACCATCTTGGATGGCTTTTCTGTTAGCCGCCGTTCTCGACTGATTGATAATCGACCTTAATGGGCGAATCGGTCAACACGGCAACATACTTGGTGAAGATTTCGGTAAGACGCTCTTCGGTCATATCCTTTGTGCCTTCATTCGCTGACCACGGGTATTGAGGCAGGAAGATAAGATAATCTCTCCCATCGAAATCATCACAGTAGCATAACTTCAATCCTTCCGCTTCTTTAATTACGGCCTGCAGGATGGTCGCAAGCTCACCATGATAATCGTCATCGAACTCAAAATAGTCTTCGATCGTTGGGCTTGTAATTTCGCATTCATTGAGCCATTCGGTTATCTCTTTTTCAAATTCAGGCGCCATATGGATCAATGCCTGCAGGCGTTCAACTGAATCAACTGCGATTTCATCCGTGCAGATACCGAAGCCATATTCGTGCCATGTGTTATAGCTCATAGTCAGTCCTCCTTATTTTTGTTTGATGAAAGAGAAAACTGTCGTTTGCCGTCAAAGCGGCTTCGGGTCAACTCAGCCTCTGCATCAATGGCGTTGAAGATCTGTTCTACCTGTTGTGGAGTATACTCGTAACTGGCATGAGCTGCGCAGTTAGACAGCGCCCGTAGGCACTCCAAAATCTTTTGCGTGCGCTGCTCCGCAACACGGATAAAACGATCCTGTTTTGATTCCTTTCTCATGCTGCATCTCCGGCTTGTGCATCTTGACACACAACGGCAATGAGTTTGTTCATATAATTCCAGAATGTATTGGATCGCCCCCGCTGATGGCGGCACTCGGTTACCTTACCATCGGCAATCTTAACCTCTATCAACTTTTGATTGATCCAGCCTTGTACTTTCAAAGGTATTTCCACGTCATACTGCCGTGCGAGATAATTGACCATACAATAGCTGCGGCAGTTATAGCGAGATCGGTAGAAAGAAATGTAATCATTCTGAAGTATGCCGCCGGTACGGATGGTATGAATTGCGGTGTCAATTTTTTGCTGCGTTTCCGCATTGCTTTTTTCACAATAGGCTGCTTCCTCCGCTTCACGCTTGGCACGGCGCAAAGCATATCTTGCGTTGTCCGCATCAATGCGTTTCTGCCGTGCCTCAGCGTACTGCTCAGCCTTTTCGGGCGCAATATACCGGGCAAGTGCAATCTCCGCATTTGTAATTCGATCACCGGCGGCAACAACACCGTCAAGGTATTCGATGAAATCCTCCGGTTTTTGTGTCCCAACGCCGCGGACATAGGCCAGGGCTTCCTCAGTCGTATAGTCGTTGGGGCGGTTGATCCCACCGATATCCATGCCGATGCCGAGATCTTTGTAAAAAATATAGAGTCGGCAGTAAACTTGACCATAGTTGTCGGTGAGATTCTTGTCCTTATAGAGATAGCCGGATATTTGCTGCAAATCTTTTCGTTTCTCTACGGCTGTGTTATAATCGCTGGCATAAGTAATAATCTTTGCACGAAAGGGAACGCTCTGTAATTCATTTAATTTCATAACAACTTTTCCTTTCCCTTTAGCTTATCTTTTGTTTGCCCCACCGGATACGGAAGTGGCCCTCTTCATCTACCTCTCGGTACATGAGTAAAGAGAGCAGGTCATAATCAACACCGAACTTTTCATAGATATCATCGAGATCGGTATTTTGGCCTTTCATGAACAGGTTGATCTTTTCCTTGGCCAGCACCATCTGCATCTGATTGGACTCAATGCTGCCAGCGTAGGTGATGAAATAAATGTCCTTCCATTCTGTTGAGGTGTAGCGAATGAACCGCATATAAAACTGGCTCATCCGCGAGTTGTTGTAATGCAGTTCCGGAATGATGATCTTGTTGACGAACTCAAAATTAACGCTGGACGGCAAGCTCTGCTGCGTGCAGAGCAGAATGCCATTTTTGCTCTCACGAAGCGTTTTACGCAGAGCCCGGCGCTTTGCAAAGGTCGTTGTGGAGCCGGTGACGATAAACAGCGGCCGCTCCGGCATGGCGGTGCGAATGGCGCTGGCATAGGAATCCAGGACAGCCTTGTGCCGCACTCCGATAGCAACAATCTCCTCTCCCCACCCCGCAGCCATTTCTACCGCTTTACAGATTTTTACCGGCGTTTCTCCGGAATACTCACGCAGAGTATCCGGCGCCGCGCTGATCCGCAGGAGTAACGTAATCTGCTGGATAATCCGCATCATGGCGTCCTTTCTGGAATTTCCTGTGGACGCGAAATAATTGCTGCGCATGATATAAAACTCATCGATTGCCTTTTGGTAGACAATCTTTTCATCGGCGGAGAAGTGGACCGGCATCTGATGGATACGCTTGATGTCCTTACCGGATACTTCCTCGAAGGTTCGTGTGATAACCGTTTTTCCCAATATCTCGCTGAGCGCGTCTGCATTGTAGATGTCCTGCGTGCGTTGCCCAACCCCAAACACTGTGATTTTCTCCGGCAGATGGGATTCGGAAAACAGCGAGTAGCCCTTCTTGTAGGCCGGAATCGGACATCCATAGTAGGGGTTTCGCTTCTTATCCAGCCCACCGTCGGGATCGTACCTGTCATAATGGTAGCTGTATGGACTCCAGGACAGCATATTGGCAGAGTTGTTATATAGGGTTTCAAGCTGCGGTGCGAACTCTGATATGTTGTTTCGGGTACTGGTGCCCGTCATCAGGATTTTAGCCTTGCAGCGCCGGAAGCAGTCTAAAACTGCTTTCGTCCGCACGCTGGAAGGATTGGATATCTCATCGCTTTCATCAAATATGAGTTGAATTTTTTGATTGTGCATCCGTATCCAACGCTTGATCTGCTTCCTGTACTGTCCAAGCTTATTGAGTGTGACGAGCACAAGATCTCCGGGCTTGATACGCTCCAGATCCTTCAGATGTTCCACAAAAACATAGGACAGCCCATAATTGGGCAACACAACATCCCAGTTGTTTTTGATAGAAATTGCGGAGGATACGACCCATGCATGGTGAATGCTCTGAGTCTGCATCCGGTAGAGTGCGATTGCAATGCCGGCCAGCGTTTTGCCGCTGCCTTGTTCCCATTGGAGCAGACCATATCGCTTTTGCAGCATGAAGTTGATATCGCGCCGCTGGATGTCGTTGAGTCGGATTTCTTCTTCGTTCTCGGCATCCCACAAATGAAAATCTGCAAGCCAAGCTGCGATTGCCGGGTCTTCGTTCATATCGGCAAACTGTTGGTTTTGAATCATGTATTCCTTTTGTTTTCTTCGAATTAGGCGCTCATAGCCAGACAATTCGATGCAGCCATCCATAGATGCCAACTCGTAAATAGGTTTCGGCTCTTTCATCCTATCGGTTAACTGCCGCCTTGCTTTGGCGCTGTACGCCTTATAGACGAAATCGTAATCGCGTTTGACAAAGGAAATCACATCCCTGGGAGGTTTCACATTTTGAGATTTCAGCGTGCGCCGCAGATAGGTAAGCACCTTTGACTCTGTGATTCGCAGCTTACACCATTCTGCATACTGCATGTTCTCCGGCTGCTTTTCCGTGTAAAAACGATGCAGGTATTCGCAGCATTTCGTGTATTTGGACTTCAGCGCCGGATGGCATTTAATCTGATAGAGCATCTTTTGCACCAAGTACTGAAAATCCGATGAGGTTTCCCTGTGCTTTGCCAGCTCCAGCATAATTCTGGATTTGTTTTGTGTCAAAGTTGCTTTAGGCAGCATCAGCAGATCCTCATAGACCTTCTGCGCATGGTGTGCGCAGTCGAATCCGGAAGGAAGGGTGGCATAAAACTCAGTGTGATAGCTTTTGCGTTTCTGCTCTGTATCGCTCCGTTTTTGCCAGAACTGCATCTTGGTGGGGAAACGGTCGATCCCCATAGACGAAAAAGCTGTTTCCGGCAGCGCAATCTGGCCGAGAAAGTCAAAATGCGCGTTCATCGTTTTAATCAGTCCACCGTCCGAAAAGTCATCGGCAAGAAAGGATCGTGGCGTAATCAGAGCAAGGATACCAAAGGGCTTCAAAAGCTCCGCCGCCTTGACGCAGTAATACAACTGCGAGGGCATTTCCGTATTGTCCTCCACCCACCATCTGAGATTGAAGGGAGGATTGCCAACAACATAATCGAAGCGAACCTCCGGACGATATAACCGGATATCTTTGTTTTCCAAGTTTGCCGTAGGGTACAGATAGCGCCCTACCTTGTATGCCTTCATATCCAACTCACAACCGTAGGCATTGGCCTCCACGGGGAAAAAATTGAAAAAATTGCCGATTCCGCAGGTCAAATCCGCCACCAAATCGTCTTCGCTCAAATGCAGACAGGAAATTAAAAACTCGCAAAGCGAGGCTGGCGTAAAAAACTGACCATTTTCAATGCTCTTTTTGTCTTCGCTGTACTCATAGTAATTATCATAGGAACTTCGCTTTAATCCGTGCAGTCCTCCATCACCGGTATAAGCGTGAAAAACATCTTCCTTAGACAACCCCGATGATTCAATGGCATTGCTGTCAATGAGATAAAGAAGCTTCTCATTGATCTTCTGGCGTTGGTCTTGTGGGATAACCTCTGTTGCGATGGAATACTTCATTTTCTCCACCTCCTAACACACAAGGCCGAGATATTGCTCGGCAAAAGCTGACGCAAACTGTGCGTTTGCAAATTTAATGTCCATGCGACCGTTCTTGAACATTCTGATCTGCTTGAGCTTATCACATGTCGAAAATTCAATCAGTGGATAGCCAACGCCGTTATATTCAAACAGGCGGCCAAGCCCCGCAGGTAAAAAACCATATTCGCCGGTCTCATAGTGAGCAATCCCGCGCAAAATGTCTTTTGAGCTGTCGCGCAGCGTCCATTTCTCTCCGTTCCACCGATTGTCGCAGCTACAGGCATAGCTTATCAGCCGCACGATGTCTTTTTTGACCTCATAATCCGGTTTCTTCTGATAAGTATTCCATGCCGCTGTATGGCACTTGCGTTTCAGCTCTTCCAAAGCACATTCCGAAAAAGATTGCCCGTTTAATTGGATAATGATATGATCCACAATGTCATTATAGGACAAGGCCAGCGTCTGCAAGGCTTTGTGGTATTGTTTTTCACTTTCTTCATCGCGCCTCCATCCGCGCTCGGGCCGGGCGGGAAGGAGCGCATCCCTGATAAGTTCGCTTGAGACTGAGACATGGTATGTACGATTAAAATAGCGTATGATCGTATCGATTAAGATGTCGTGCAGACCTTCAAGCCGTTCCTTAAACTCCGAGGAGCTAATGTTGCCATAATTTCTAAGATAGATGAGCGCTGTATCGCTATTGCTTGATGAGCCGCCAAGGATCTCACGCTGTGCTTTGATCGCAGCATTCCAACGGCGTTTCATATCGGCAAGAGCCATACGTGATTCATCATAAGCCTGCTGCTGCGTTTCGCAGTACATCAAATCCTGTTCAGAAATTCGTTGGTCCGCATTTACTTCAATTTTGTCCAGCTTATCCAATATTCCCATCAAATTCCTCCACTCTCAAAATTCCTGCCAATTGCGCTCACATCTCGATGAAGCAACAACTGCTATCTTCCTGCATTGAACCTCACCGGGAGCAAGGACAAATTCGCCGTCCCTATATTTTCCTATGGCGATTTTAATCGGGTTCTCATTCTCGGCGTGAACTACAATAAATTCCTGTGAAACGACTTCCTCAATGCAGACGGTAGTTGTTATTTCTCTTGGCATGATGACTCAACTCCTTCCGCTTGCGGCTCAGGCATATCGGGCGCAAGAAGTTTCTCATCATTGCTTTCGGTATACTTACGAATCATCTCAAAGGCCACTTCGGACACGCTCTCCCAATAGGCCTCCCAGTAGGGATCATTTTTCCCGAGCTGCGCATCGATCATCTCCGACAATGTGGGATCATGAAGCATTTTCTCATATTGCCCTTCCGTCAGCTCATCTAATTCATCCCAATTCTCAATCTGCGAAATGAAATCTTCAATGTGACATTGTGCAATGTAAATATCACCCATTCTGCGAAGCAAGCTTGTGGGCATATGAAGCGATTGCTGCCGAATTTCGATGGAATAATGATCCTCGCAGTATTCGCCATCGACATAGCCTATGTAGCTGTCTTTGCCGGTTTCTACGACATAAGAGGAATCTTTGGCCCAAGAAGGAATGGCACCGTTTTCCATTTCGTCAAGCAGCTTTTCATTAAATCTCCGCTTGGCACTGTCGTAGTCCGCAAACAGTTCACAGGAATGCTGCGGTTCGCCGTTTGACGCCCAATCCTCTATAAGCATGTAAATAACAAGGCTTTCGCTCTCTTTGACCGGTTCATTTAAAAGGCGGATCATATCCGGTGCCATGATAACCTCATCAAGAGAGATGTCGCAAAGCTGTTTGGTTTCATCATATAAATCCGAAAAAGTTTTCTCCAGCTCCACAATTTCCTGCGGCAGAGCCGGAGCGTCAAACACGCAATAAATATCCGGCGTGATATTTTCGGTATCTTGATCCTCGCCGTCACGGATTTCCGTAATACTCCCATATAGGCCTGCGTACTCGCTTTCATCGGTTCCTACGATAAGAGCGCCGATAGTGTAGAGAACATCGTTGTATTCAAAGGTTTCGCCTGGTCTGTTTATAATCATTTTTTATGCCTCCAAAAATTGCCGGGGACGGCGATGGTTCTAGCAACGCCGTCCCTGACTCCATAATTTTATACGCCGTCTTATGCGCTCTTTTTTAGGGGAAGCGCGCCATACGGCTGTTCAACAATACGCCATTCTTTAGGGCGGCGCTGGGTGCTGCGGATTTTCTCCAACAACGCTTTGTCGCCGCCTATGATATATTGCTTCCATTGGTACTGAGGGCATTTCTCTGTGCCCTGAAATACCATCCGTTCCAAAATAAACATCGGACTCCTTTCCAAAGAGCGTTTATGCCAGCCTTTGAAGTTGCTGCATCAGTTCTTTCATATTGCGCAGATACTGCGGTAAAAACGGCTCATCAAGATCGTAGTAGGCGTAGGCAAACAGCATCGACTGCAATGTTGCGTGTTCAATTACTGTTTCGGGTATACGGCGCAGTAGCTTTCCCATCTGTGCTATACAGCGAAACTCTGCCAGAATGGCATCCTCTTCTTCACGGGGGAGGCTTTTATATTTCCACTCCCGCGCTGTGGTAGTCCCGCTGTTAAAATGTTCTTTCCTCTCGGTACAGAGATACCACGCCATATAGCTGTCCACAACGCCCGGTCCGACCGAAAACGGATAGAGGCGGCAGGTGCGTGGACGTGCGGCATAAATACTGCATTTGCCATCCTTTAGAAATCCGCACACACCGCTATCATCCACCGTTTTTAGAACATAGATGACATAGCCTCTGGACAGCGGTTTTGGCTCACAATACTGCATCAGAACATCTTCAATGGTGATTTCGGCATGGTCGCGGCGCAGATGTCGTGTGAGCCGGAAAGCATCATAGGGTGCAAGCATCACACTGTCACGGATATTCCGGCAACATTCGCTGCACTGCGTGCAATGAAAGGTGATTGGTTCCCGCATCGTAACCGGGTGTATGTCATGTAGCTCATGCATCGGAGTCACCTAATCTCTCCGCATAATCCTTTTCATAGAATTCGGCATCTGAAAAGAACCAAATACCACTTTCTAAAGAATACGCATTACGGATTGGTAACGGAAAATCCGATGAAACGATCTGTGTCGCCAGCTCTCCGCTGATGTCGCATATCACACCGCCGCGGAGCTCATGATCTGCACGGATTTCGGCACTTGCATCTGTGTAGGCAAAAACCGCCTCAATTTCTGCTTTTGTCAGGCAGGGCGTCAACCGGACATCCCAGTAATTGCTGTCACCGGAGAGTGCAGCGTCGGTCGGCCTGTTGAGAATCTGCCGCAGCCGATAGGATAGCAATGCTTCAACTTGATCATCGCGGAGAAAAAAGGCTGTGGTCTTCTCCCATGTATCAATCATGTTTTCATCTCCTCATTAAAAAAGGCCGCAGCAAGATTTCTCTTACTGCGGCAAGCATCAAACTGTTGGTCGCCATACGTTCAAGCGCACCTTGCCAGATTGCTCGGCAAAGCCGTTCGAAAAGGGACCGGTTCCAGCGAAACATGGTATACGGAGTTCATTGTTTCAAAACATACGCTGTCTGGGCTGGTATTGAAAATCTCGACAACTCGGGAAGTGTAGATAATGTCCCCGCCACGCACAATAGCTGCTCTATGGCCTTCTTTTAAGGGAGCGAGTATAGTACCGGAGACATACACATTCTTTTTGTAATTCACTTTCAAACCTCCTTTATAGAAATCTGATTTCTATCGCAACAATCTCATTGTTTTGCTTATGTGCAAATACACCATAGCATCCATCGCCATATCCAGAGGAACTATAAAAGCCCTCCTCGGTAAGCCAAACATTCCTATTGGCAAGCTGCTCACAGAAAATATCCCACGCCTTATCATCGTAATCGGGCTTGTTGTGGAAAAAGCCTGCAAGTCCAGCATCTACGCCAATACTTCCGATTTTCTCCATGCGCTTTTCGTGTGGAATACTCCCATTGAGGTAAATCCCAATAATTCCGACTAACTTGTACGAATACTGCGTACCATCAGCGTGCTTGCACTTATCGGTGTGCTGCCAGATCACACAGGTATAATTGCCATCCCGAATTTTAACATCGTTCATACGGCACCATGTATCCTTACTGTAACCGGGATCGGTGATGTCAACGCTGCCGTGGAAATCCATGACGCCAATTTCTTTTCTTCTCATAACCAGTCCTATCTGCCACAAATAGCGACAACTACATCATAGGCATCGTCCAAAATCGCGTGGACAGTGCGTATGCCAATGTCCTCACGCCGGGCAATATCTCGAACGCCATAACCATCCACTTTCATTCTGATCACGCTCATCTGCCTGCGCGGAAGGCGCAAGGCAAGATCATGCAGCAGAAGTTCGGTTTCCAGTTCCGCCATGCAGTCGTCTGTGGCGGCAAGCGTTTCTTCCCAAGTCAGCATGCTGTCATCAGCCTTGGAATGTATGCTGACCGTTTTGGTATGACGCTTAGGTGCGTTTTGTGACTTCGTGTAGTTAAAAAAATGTCTATTCATCCTCTTCCACGCCAATGTGGAAAAGGAGTATCGCTTCAGGTTTTGTTGATTGAAATAATCAGCAACCGCCTGCAGGTACCCAAAAATCACAACATCGTAATATTCGTCCTCCGGCAAATGGTTCTCGTTCAGAAAGGCGAACACAAGACTGTGATTTTCAGTAGCAAATTTTCTTTGTTCATCGTTTAGGGGTGCGCTTTCTTTCATTGTACTATCCTCCTATAAAAAATGAGGATACCACCGGGCTGATCAGCCCGGCGGTATCCTTAAAACATCATTCATGCGGCAATCCGCATGACAAAATCCTTACATCGGCAGGTCATCGCGCTCGCCGTCAATCACATCGCTGCCGGAGATGCAGAATCCGCTGTCCGTTTCACTGGTGGTATAGTCGGTCTTCATGCCATAACCAACCTCGGCTTCATCGCGGTTCTCTGCGGTTTCCGCTCTTTGCTGAAGCATGCCCTTTGCCTGCTCACGGAAAGAAGTTGCATAGGCTTTTGCCTGGGCCAACTGCTCGCCGGAAAAGTCAGAGATTTTCTTGAAGGTGGCAACACTGTAGTCGTCCTTTCCGTTGCTCATCTTCTTCAGGCCGATCTGCACGACACTGCTCCAAATTGGGCGTCGGCGGGAAACAAAGACCATATTCATAAAGTCTCTGAATGGGCCGATACTCGTAGGCGGCAATGAAATTTGGATAGGCATATACTCGCCGTCACGAAGCAAATAGAGCACTCGCATATTTTTACACGCTTTCCCCCGCCCTTTTGATGCTGTACCATATTGGTTCAACTCGCAAAGAGCGCAGGCTCCGCCGGGTGCCCCATATCCGGTTTTCCCGTCGATAGAGGCGCACAAAGGCGCTGTATCATCGTCATACTCGCTGCCTTCGGGCCAGTAGGCGCCGGAAGCGTGATTAAAGAGGATCACGCCTTCCAGAGTCTTGGCATAGTTGGGATTTTCAGGCTCATCACCGGGAAGTTCAAATTGCAGCATACCTCCGGAAGGAATCTTCACTTTCTGGAAGTAGACCTGCAGACCGTCCATGTCCTCGGCAAGATCATCATTGCCCAGGTCATTTTCTTCTACGGTCGGGATCAAAAAGGTCTTGGTTTCCACCATTGCGGTGTTGTTTTCCATGTAACTCATAAATTGTTCCTCCTAAATTGTTTTGTATGGCCGCAGTTATGCCGCCACCTGATTGAGTCTTGTCCACTGCCGGCGATCCATCGCCAGCAGATTAAATCCAATAACCTCCAAGTCAGTTGCGCGGTCATAGCTCTCAATATCCTGACTATGCCGTGTAACTGCATTGGAGAGGCCGTAGAGCGTCAAGTCGTTTCCCTCAATGAGATGCTGCAGCACGCCTGTCGTTTCGGAGTCGTTGATGCCAAACTCCCGACTGGCGAGCTTTACAACGCCCGGTACATCCGCTGTGTTGATGCGTGCCTCAGTGGCGGTTCGCATCATCTCCACAATGCGGCCAAACTTGGCCTCATCGACTGCAGCGCGAACTGTGTCCTGCACCTTCAGAAGAAATGCGTGATCGTCCGCCGCAAGCGTTTTTGCCGAGTAGAGCTGGAAGTTCTCTTCGGCGTCGTTGACGCGCCCCACATGGTTGCGCTTGGTTGCAGCGTCATTGACCACCATACCGTTGCTGCATACAAGGCGGTAAATAAGCGGCTGGATATTGACCGAGCCAAGCCCTACCTCGCTGTTGCTGATGACAATGCCGGCCTGAACAATATCCCCAGGCACGACTTCATCCTGCAATCGCGGGTTTACGACCTTAATATACATTCTGCTGTCGGTGATCTGGCAGCTCTCAAAGCGTGCCTCTGGCATTTCACCGAGAATCGGCAGTACTGCCGAGGCAATCTCATAGTGATCCATGCGCAGATAGCGGTTACTCAAAAACGCCCTGGCCTTACCATCCAGCACACGGAGCATGCGCTGAGCGGGAGAACGCTCAAACCAACTGTTGACGTTATGAGTCAAAAGCTCCGGGTATTCGGCACGCATCCTGTCGTAATACTTATAGGGAATACTTAGGTGTGTGCCAATCTGCCGGTGTGCAATTTCTCCCACATCCAGCGGCTCAATGCGGTCTGTCCCATCGTTGTCGAGCACGCGCATAGCGATTTCCGTGCCATAGGGCTCCATACGCAAATTGCCGGTGTTGACTACATAATCTTCCTTTGCGTCTTTCTGACGCATGATTTCGGCTGCCAATTCCTCGACAGTCAGGCCGGCTTTCATAATTCATTCACTCCTTTCACCATGACAGAATAATTCCATCATCTTTTACATTGGCGGCAAGTCCCTCACGCTCAAAGACCTTGGCGAGTCTTGGCCAATACACCTTTTCCGGCAGGTTTTCCACCGCAGTCTGCGGCTTTTCGGTATCGCCCTGCTGGATGCAGACGTCGCCGTTATCCTTGATGGTGAGACTGCTGTGACCTCTGGAATTGAGATCCACAATCAGTTCCTCCAGCACCTTGCGTCCCTTAACCTCGTACCATACCTGCGGATCTACCGGAGAGCGAGGCTGCGGTACAGTGACCAGCGCCGCACTTTCTGAATGAAGCTCCGCCATCGGAACAACCTTCATCAGCGAGCAGTTGATGTTGGCCTGCTGATCGAACAGTACATCGGCATAGTTAAAATCCGAAATACCAAACAATCGAATTCTACCAACTCCGCCCCTGGCAATGATCTTTTCCGGCTCTTCCTCGCACCACTCCCATGTCGCATCGGGATAGGCGGATTTGAGGTAGGCGGAAACGCGGAAATTGACATGGCGCAACAGCACAGGTCCTACCGGATCAGTAATGTCCGGGACTGTAAATGCGTTGATGCGCTTGGCTTCCGCTTCTCGCTTGCGGCGGCGTTCCTCGCGGAGCTTTTCCTGCTTCTGTTCATGCAGCGCGGGCAGCAGGAACGCTAAAAGCGCCCACAATGCCCATACGATGAACGAGGCGGCAAGCAACCATACTTGAAGCCTGTCATTGCGGAAGAAAGCCATAATAGCCAGTACCGCAACAATCAGCAGAGATACGCCGGACCACAGCGACTTTTTCTTTTTCATTCGGATCATCCTTTCCTTAATTTTCTCCTGAAAACAAAAAAAGAGGAACTGCCCGTGTTTTCCTTTTCTTTAGAAAACACAAAACAGTTCCTCTTTGTGCCGCGGCATCAGCCCGGCAAGGGTTCTCTTTCTCCGTCAATGATCGCAGCCTGCTGCGGTGCGGCATTGTCCTCGGAGACAGGTTTGGGCGCATCGGAAACATCCTTTGCTCTCCCGTTTGGCACAAAACCCCATTCGTTCAGCATGAGCTTGAGCCGCTTGTCCTTTGTTATACCGTCACGCTTCACAAAGCTTTCCAGCTCCGCTCCACCGGCAATCCAGACAAGACTACCTTTTTTAACCTTCGCTCTGCCTAAGCTCTCCGCGTCATGCCCGAAGGCAACGACCTGCCAAAACTGTGTTCTGGCATACTGACCTCTGCCGATATTTTCGGCGATGTCAAAGCGGACATAAGGATTTTGCTTTGCACCAAGTTTCACCTCAAAATCAGCGGTGACTCGGCCAAATACCAATGCTTGTGCCATTCTACTCCTTTCTGCCTTACGGCCGGAATATCTATATAAAAAAGTACCGGCACACAGCAATTACCCAAGGAAGGGCATAACTGTACTGTCGGTACTCAAATACAAACTTAACAAGCGTGTGCAATGTGAGAGAACTCACGGTACAAACCAAAAAGGTTTATAGATCCAAAGGATCACGCACAAAAAATCAATTACAAGAGTATTGTAACACCATATATTGCGCTTGTCAAGTCATATTGCTCTATATATAGATATTCGTTTTTATTTGTCAACCTCAAATAATCTGTTCCTGCAGGATAACATCCGTTCGCTGCGCGGCAAGCTCCTTCAACTCAGCTGAAAAACCGCTGACGCTAAACAGGACGTACCACAGCCTGCGGTCATTTTTACGCCAGGGGACAGTCTGCGCCTTTTGCTCCAGATCGCGGAGGATATTTGCGCCGACGGGCTCGTTCCAGTACTTGCATTCTCCCAAAATCAGATTCCCGCCCTCCGGGTCTAACGCTGCGATATCAATCTCCGTGTCGCCGCTCCAGTATCGCCCCAGTCTGGAAAAGTGGAAGGGCCAGCAGCCGTCTGCGTTCATTCTCCACATTTTCTCCCGACAGACATCCTCATAGATAAACGCCGCATGGCGGCTTACAAAACCGGCCCTGATCTTCTGTATCACAATCTGACTGTTCCCGCTTTCAATCAGGCTCTGATTCGGAAAGATAAACGCAAACCAAAAGCGGATATAGTTGTCCTTGATCCGATAGAGTCCCTTTTTGCTCTTTTCCGGATTCTCCTCGGTGACAGGCACCTCCCGCTCGATGATGTCCAAATCGATCAGCGTTTTGAGATACTTGGTCAAGCCGGTGGACTTAACCTCCATGGCGGCGGAGATGGCGGACAGCTTGCTGTTACCGGCGGCAATAACCTTAATCAGCGAAAAGTAACTCCCGATTTCCGATACCTCCTGCTGAAGCAAAAAGGTCGGTTCGTCATAGAGGTAGCCGGACCTGTTGAGTACACAGTCACCGATGGCACGGTAAATATCTCGGCTGCCGACAAACGACTCGATATACTTGGGCACGCCCCCGGTCACCGCATAGATGTCAATAAGCTGACGCTCACTATATCCGGGGAAAAACTCGCAAAAATATTGAAAGGGTATCGGTGCAAGGCGCATTTGAGCGGTACGTCGTCCGTAGAGCGGGCTGACATAGGCCAAGGTCTGCGAAACCATCATGGAGATCAGCGAGCCGCAGAGGATGACCATGACAGGCTTATCATTCAGCTGTTCTTCCCAGATGCGTTGGAAAACAGAGGGAAAGGCAGGATTGGATTTCCCGAGATATT
>JAQWCP010000002.1:0-8879 GCA_028705905.1 Oscillospiraceae bacterium | reverse complement strand
TATTGAAATTCATCAATTACAATGACGGGCTTTGTGTCAAAGCGGGTATCCATCATGGCCTTAAAAATGGTATCCCAACTGGATACGCTGGCCGCACGCAGCAGATCGCTGTCGATGAACTCTGCAGCCCTGTTCTTAAACGCCGACCGATTCTGCGCTTCGGATTCCTCGCTGGCAAGAAAAAACAGCGCCTTTTTATCCTTGATAAATTCTGAGAGCAGCGTGGTCTTTCCCACACGGCGGCGTCCGTACAGAATGACGAGCGCCGCCCCGTCACGCTCATATTCCCGCATCAGCGTTTCCATTTCCTGCTCGCGATCAACAAATTGCAGCATGCAATGCACCTCACTTTCTATTGAGATTATTATACCATGAATTATAATAATTTCAAGTATAATAATGTGCGACTTTCTGTCGAACACCGCACATTACCTCATCGCTTCTCTTCCGGCGCCTGTTGCTGATACTCGCCAAGCTCCTCGTAACCGACAAAACAATCGGAGGATAGCGCTGCGTCAAAATATTCGCTGCCAAGTGTGATGTGCTGTGTTTTAGAGAAATAGAAGCGGTAACGGAAGCCAATTTTGATTTTATCCTGCTTACTCAGCAATAGAGTGGACTCTGTACCTGCTTCATCCATGATTTTGACTTTGCGGTACCTTCGAATGGGATTTTGTGAAATGCTGACACAGGTTCCCTCTACGATCTCATAATTCTTTTTGGAAATCATTCGGAACAGCGTAACGGCTTTCCACAACGCCCCAACACAGATGGCACCGCTGAGTACAAGCATGATCACATCGCGGGAAAACAGAAACATGACCACGCCGACCAGCAGACATAAACCGCCAATCAGCACAGTAAGAAACAGCTTGCGCTGCAAGGGGACAGGTGCGGTTTTCAGTTGTTCTTTCAGTCGGCATCAGATCCTTTCAAAAATGATTTGCCGGCGCAAGCACAGATTCGCTACAGATATGAGGACGGTCCGGCAGCTTTTACAACCGCGCACCATGTCGGCGATGTTGTCGCTGGTGGTGTAGGCGTCGGCATAAAGGGTATCCATCAACGATTGCTCCGTAGGCAGCATAGCGACCTGCAGTTCCATGCACTTGATGAGCTCCGCGGTGGAAAGCAGCGCCTGACGGGAAAGGAGAAGCACCTTATTTTCCTCATCGGTGCGCTTGTCCGGAAGAAACAGCTTTTTAGTAGCCGCAAAGGGTACGCCGTGAAACACGGTCAGCCGTACAAAGGATAGCACCCGAAGCGGCAGATTCTCGGAGACAGGAACGACATAGAGATTTGCAAGCAGGCGGTAGAGCGCTTCCTCACCGGTTTCGCCGGATCCTTCCGCCGCAAGACCGCGCTGCAGGAGACGGTGCAGACAGTCCGTCATGGTGCGGTGAGAGAGGAAGCCGCTCTCACACTCCTTCACACGGTACAGCTCTCCAAGGTCATCTGCATCCAGTATGCGCCAGTTCAGGACAGTCCAAAGGAGCATTTCCTGCAGATCCATCGCATATTCCTTTTGATTGATGACGACGATGGGGCAGCTCATGCCGCCAATCTTTCCTCTGCGTTCAAAGCGGCCCACCGCTGTGTATAGTTTTTTCATCATAGCACCCCGTTTCATTGTGATAGTATTCTTTACGACTTAGCGAGGCACATTTTCAACAGGAAATGCATCCAAGAACATTTGGTTCTGACGGAGTCGTTGGGCTGCACGGTGAATCCAAGCGCCTACATGGGTCGGTTTCACACCATACATGGCGGCGATTTCCGCGCCGTCCAGCCCCTTGACCTTCCACTCGATGGCTTCAATGCCAAGGCGGACGATGCCGCGGTATTGCGCCTTGAGCGCATCAAGCAGCGCCAGGGTGTCGATTTCCGAGATCATCGCCTCAAACAGATCGTCATCCGCGATTTGCTCTAACGCAAAGGGTGCATCCTCATCTGCAGTTTCCGGCGTTGGTCGTTGATATTTTTGCTTTTTGCACATCAGCCGGCAATAAGTACGGAGGCCGTTGGCGACTACTGTTTGAGCATAGGTTTCAAACTTGACTTTTTTCGTGGCATCGAAGGTGACGGCTGCCTTACACAGCCAAACACATCCCTCTTGGAACAGGTCGTTATACTCGAAGCCATAGATCGTTTCGTTGGTGGTGATGTGTTTGCGAATGGCCCAATGAACGACCGGCAACCTCCCCTCTACCATTCTTCGTTGCGTTTCGTTAAGCGCTGTCATTTTCTTTTTCATAAGGTCCCTCTCTGATTTTTGCAATGCGTTTTAAATAACGCTTCATCATCATTTTCCTTTCTGCAGCCTATGCCGCAAGTTTTTGAAACAGCGGTAAGCTGTTGCAGGCGTCAATAAGCTGGTCGCACATATATTCACTAAATTTCGCAATGTGCGCCTGATCGCTGCTTAGTCCAAACTTGGCCTGCATCCATTTATAGGCCTGCCACTTGGTCATCACTCCGTTCTTCCAAAGCCGGTCGAACGCCTTGTGGGCCAAAATACGCTTGTGCCTCAAATTGCCATCAGCAAGAGTGCCCATCGGCTCCAGTGTCTTTCGGTGTGCCCCCACATAGGAATCACATTGGGGATAACGGTCGCAAACATACAAGTAGCCATCGGTTTTATCCTCATCGCCATAGACAACGGATGTTGGCCGCAGAGTCGCTTTTGCTCCGCAGATAGGACATCGGATATTGTTTCTTTTCAAATCATCACCTCCTTGAGCGTGCGCTGCGCACGGGATTATTCAATTACAAGTTTGTGATACTAAGCTCCGCCATGCGGAGAGCCCTTGCCTCATTTCTTTCCTCCGGCGTTTTAGGAAAGAGCAGACAGCAGGTGCCGTCATCGTTTGCCATGCAGTCATGGATGTCGGCCCCCGGCCATCCGGCGCAGCGATTTTCGCTTCTCCAAAAGGAACAGCAGAAATCGCCCATCTTTATCCATCCAATACGTGTTCGATATGTATTATCTCTGTGTAAATGACTTTCCCGAGAGCTGCCAAAATGCACACCCGCCGGGGTCGACGATTTCCCATTGCAGCCAATTGGCGTAAAGGGATTCAAATGCCTGCCGGGTAAGCACACCGATACACTCATCCACGCAGATTTGTTCGCCGGTGAGCGTTTCAAATTGTTTGACATCAATGAGCATCGGGTTTCCATCCCGGTTTGCGCTCATCAAAAATCCAGAGCAAGACGCCTTCTTTTCAGGACAGGCACCACAGTTGATATAAATCCCGTTGCGCCAATTCCCGCATACAGCTTTTAAAAAAGAGCAGATGGAATATACTGATTCGATTGGCTTTCACCTCCATTAGACGACAACTCAAAACCTAAAGTCGAAATTTTGAGATGAGAACGCAGGTATGCCCTCATCTCCATTAGACTACAATTCAAAACCTAAAATCGAAAAACGGAGCCGACTCGAAAAGTGCCGGCTCCATTTTCGATTTCTGGCACGATTAAAACAGATCCTCGATGGCTTCCGTAATACCCGGAATGACGGTGTCGTTAAAGATGAGCGTAATGGCTGCCAGTAGCAGGGCGCCCAGAACAACGGCGATAATAACGCGGACCGCATCGGAGATATAAAAATCCCCACGCTGGTTGTGAATGGCGGCATAGGCACGCAGAGCCATGGCGTTAGCGCCGGTCTTGACTGTGTTCAGAAATTTCCTCATGAGATTCCTCCAAATATATTTTTGATAGTTTGATGATTGACATACGAAACAGGGAGGTCGAATGAGCCGGCCTCCCTGTTGAGCGATCTATATTTTGCCGTCCGTCCGGGACGGCCCTAAGTGAATCCGCTCCAGTACATAGATTGCCTCCTTACAGAGCAATAAAAATATGATAAGTTCATCGAAAAAGCGTACAGTTTTGTGATTGATGCTGTGTAACAATAGGTAAAAGCGGGTTTCTCAGCGGGTAATTCAGTCATTTCATTGAACTGTTTAGCCCATATGGGCAAATAAATTCACAGCACAACTTGACTTCTTGAACTGCGTACTGTATCATAATGAATAGTTAAGCCGGTTTGGGCAATACTATTCACTATGCAGGGGGCGATTTTTATGGAAATCAAGCGAAACCGATATCTTGAACAACTGCTATCTTTTCAGTGGGACGGACAGGTTAAGGTAATAACAGGAATTCGACGTTGCGGAAAATCATATCTGCTTCGAACGATTTACAAGCGTTATTTGATGGAACACGGTGTAAATGAGTCACAGATTATTTCAATTGAGCTTGATCTTGCAAAAGACATCCGCTTTCGAAATCCTTTGGAACTTTCGGCTTATGTTCGTACACTTGTCGAAAAAAGCGACGATAAATTTTATCTCTTTGTTGATGAAATCCAAATGTCGGATCAGGTGCCGAATCCATACAACCCAGATGGGAAGAAAATTACTTTTTACGATGCGCTGAACGATCTTCGCAGCCTGTCCAATCTGGATGTGTATGTGACGGGGAGCAATTCCAAGATGCTGTCAAAGGATATTCTGACGGAGTTTCGTGGACGCAGTGATGAGGTAAGAGTACACCCCCTATCTTTTTTTGAATACTATTTGGCTGTCGGTGGAGATAAAAACGATGCGTTTGAGACTTATGCGTTTTATGGAGGTCTTCCCTTTATATTGTCCAGGCCATCCGATACTGCCAAAATGAATTATCTGAAGTCGTTATTCTCCGAGGTGTATCTGAAGGATATCATTGAACGAAAAAAGATTGAACGTGAGGATGTGCTGTCGCAGGTTCTTGATCTGCTATGTTCTTCTGTCGGCTCGTTGACCAACCCCAAAAGAATTGCAGATACACTGACATCCAAGGGACAACGCCCAATATCGCAAAACACGATTCGCGCCTATATCGACCATCTGGAGGATGCGTTTCTCTTTTCAGAAAGCAAGCGATATGATGTGAAAGGGAAAACTTATTTTGACTTCCCAAGCAAGTTCTACTGTGAGGACATTGGCCTTCGTAACGCTCGTATTGGCTTCAGGCAGCAGGAGATGACGCATATCATGGAAAACATCATTTTCAATGAGCTGATGGTAAGAGGCTTTTCTGTTGATGTGGGTGTCGTATTTGCGAGGGAGCTGAATGAAAATGGAAATTCTGTCCGCATTCCACGGGAAATTGACTTTGTTGTAAATAGTGGTGGAAAACGCACCTATATCCAATCTGCCTATGCAATGGAAAGTGAAGAAAAAGCAGAAAAGGAAATCCGTCCGTTCGCATTGACCGGTGATTCTTTCCCCAAAATTGTTGTGCGAAAGGACATCAGAAAACGCTGGTACGATGATAGCGGCATCTTAAACATCAATGTCATAGATTTTCTTTTGGATCAAGACATGATTTAGCAACGGGGCATCCAATCCGGATGCCCCGTTGCATTATCCGAAGAAAACGCCCAGCGAGCCGATGACCTCGGTGCTGAGCACAACGAGGTAGATGAGGATAATACAGAAGAGCATGAACATAGAATACTTCTGTATCTTCCTCGGACGCTTGGCGGCCTCTTTTTTCAGATTGTTCTGCTCGATTTGGCGCATGTCAAAGCAGATCATCTTGAAATACATCCGCTGGTCGTCCCCGCGCAGAGTTCCGATCAGTCCACGAATGACATCGGACAGCAGCGTGCTGCCGATGCGGCTTTCAAAGCGGATCAACGCGTTTTCGTAGTTTCCTGTCTTCATATCGGCAATCGCCTGATCCAGCTCCATGCCGAAATCCTTGCCTGCAACACGGCGGTAGGAGGTCAAAATACGCAGAACATCACGGTCATTCTCCAACGATTGCGCGATTGTCAGCGCAAAGCGCGGGATCTCAGCCTCCATGATTTTTTTGCGTTTTTTCACGAAGTCAAAAGCCGCATAATAGGTGGAGAACCAAATGGCTACCGCCAAACCAATCAAAATCGGAATAAACAACGGCATGATTAGCCCCGCTGCCACAGCGGTCAGGGCGAGCAGTACCGCCTTTACCCACGCCTTGAGCACATAGACCTCCGGGGAAAGGTTGATACCGGCAATATTCAGCACCGATTGCAGCTTGTCCCGCTTCAGCTTATCCAACTTTACAAACCGCTCCAGCCGTGCGGCGATACGAGTTACATAGACGTCAAAGAGCTTTTCGGTTTTAACACCTTGCTGTTTTCGTGAAAGCAGCATCGCTTTGGAGGTCTTACTAGTGGGAACATCCACAAACGCACAGGTCAGGTTATAGGCTGCAACGCCAAGGAATATGCAGGCGGTCAGTGCGAGTAGCATAATCATGCGCCATCACCTCCATATTCGATGGGCTTGGACAGCGCCATAATGCGGGAAAGAGAAAAGAGGATGATCGCGGCGCAAATCGCCAGTGTAACCTTACCCGGTGTTGTGAAAATCAGCGCATGGAACCAGTCTTTATTGAGCAGGTAGAGCAGCGGAACATTGGCAATGACCAGGAACACCATCGTAATCGCCTCCCGCTTGGGGTTTTGCATCATAGCCTCCAACTCGGACTGGACGACGCGAACATCGGAGAATTTCTGCACGATGGTCGGCAGCGTCTGCTTCATGCCGCGGTCAGCCTGACATTGGATAAGAATGTTGCACCACTCATGAAAGATGCGGTTGGGCACCTTCATCTTCATCGAGTTAATGGCACTGGTGATGTTTGCGTTGATCATCTCCGCCTCATACACAAAGGTTTCAAAATTAGTCTTGACCGGCTCGTTGATGTACGGCAAATTTTCTTTTACCGAACGAATGAGATCCTCGGTGCGGAGGTATGAGGTCGTAACAATAGAAATCGCCGTTTCCAATTCCTCATTGAGGTGTTTTTTGTAGCTCGCGGCGGTATTGCGCAGATACCAAACAGGAATCAGCGAAAAGCCGATTGCCAGAATAGGCACCATGAATATGTTGTTGATGAGCAACGCCAGGACTGCGCCTACTGCGAACAGGATAACGGATGCCTGCTTGATTAGTGTGAACTGCTCATCCCGGCCGGTGTCCTTGAGGATCTGTTCTATTTCATAGTCTCGGGCGAAAAAGCCCTTGGCCGGCGTACCCAGCAGCGTGTTCAGCTCATCTGTCAGCGTGATGGCCCTGCGACGCGACAGCACATTGAAAAAGTCGCTCGCATGGACGCCAAAGAGCGTGAGAAGTCCGGCAGAAAGTAAAATAAAGCATATGAAGGTAAGCCATTGCATTCAGTTCCCCTCCTTCACAAATTGATCCAGTTCCCTGTGGGAGATACCATTGTCTAAGAGCCGCTTTTTCAGCGTATCCGAAATATTTCCGGACTTTTTATGTCGGCCAATCACTCTGGATTGCCCCTGCTCATCGGTGATATTGTCCGCCACCTCATAGGAATAGAGGGATCGGAAGCGCAGGTCGCCGCCCGCAAAATCCTCGCCTTCAATGATTTCTGTAATCTTGCGTGAACGGTCCTCAAGCTGCTTGGTGAAGATCACGATGGGGTAGGCCTCCACCATAATCCGCATCAGCGTCTCATCGTCAATGGCGTTATGAGTTTTTGCCAGCGTCATCATACGGAGATAAGTCTGGGCGGCAGAGTTTGAGTGAATTGTCGTCACAACGGTATGCCCGGTGCGACTTGCCTCCGCCGCGGCCAGCGCTTCCCGCGCCGACCGCATTTCGCCAACGCCGATCACATCAGGGTGCTTACGGAGAATACGTTCCAGAAGGAAGCTTTGATCGATATTCATCTGCGGATTCTCATGGGGACGGGTAAGCAGATGAACGACCGAATTGAGCGTTTGACCGTTTTCATCCTTTACGATGAGCGAAAACTCTCGGCTTCCTTCCTCCAAAGTGATAAGTCTGCGATTATATGGAACGCGAGAGAGCAACCACGCCATAATTGTCGTTTTTCCGGAGCCGGTAGCGCCGGCAATGCAGACCGATACGCCATAGCGAATACAGGCGTTAAGGAAATCCAGCATTTCTTCTGTGGCGCTGCCGGAGGCCAGCAGTTTCTCCCGGGTGACGGTCTGCTGATTGACAATTCGAATACTGGCGTTAACTCCCACATCTGCATCTACAATGGGTGCTTTGTCTACCGAGATGCGGATGTTTTTGTCCAGATACCCGATTACAGAAGGCATGGTATCGTCAATAACCATACCGCAAGAGGTAAGCATGCGCCGCACCACATCCACCGCCTGCTGCGGAGAACTGAATTTGTCGGGAATCTTAATGCTGCGGCCGCTGGATTCAATGACCTCGATATCATCGTAGGCGTTGATGTTTACCTCCTCCACATCGGGCATATAGATCCATTTATTGAGAAAACTGTACCCGGCCATATCTTCATACAGCCGGGCGGTCAGTCCTTCGTTTGTCAGTCCCTCTACAGAATATTTGCGCTTGATGATATACTGAGCGATCAGCTCACGGAGCAGCTCGGCGGCACGTACGGAGTCGCCCTCTCCGGCGATGGTAGAGGCATGGTTTTCGGTAAAATATCGCTGGACATCCGCCAATACACTCTCGTAGGTCACTCCCTCGGCTACAGTCTGCGCAAAGAAGATATCATTCAGCTTGTTCATCACACATCGCCTCCATTACTTTTTTCAAAGAGGCCATATATTTACCGGTGCAGTAATTGATGGCGTGGAACATTCCCCCCTCGGTAGCGCAGCGGTCGATCTCTTTACTGTAGGGGAGCAGGCCGTCAAAGCCGCCGATGATATGCCCCATCTCATCCAGTGCATGGAAGGGTCGCGCCATACCGGCGAAGGATAGATGTTCGCTCCAGCGAAAACGGGAATCAACCATGACCGGCTCATGGGCCTTGAGATAGTTGACGCCCTTGAGATCCGGCGTCAGGATACGGACAATGACATC
>JAQWCP010000076.1 GCA_028705905.1 Oscillospiraceae bacterium | reverse complement strand
AAATCGTGACCACCGGTGCCGGCGTCCCCAGCAACTTTATCCCCGCCTGGAAAGAGGCCGGGATCAAGATCTTTCCCGTGGTGGCCGCCGGGGCGCTGGTTCGGAAGCTCGCCCCCATGGGGGTCGATGGCTTTATCGCAGAGGGAACGGAAAGCGGCGGCCATGTGGGAGAAATGACCACTATGGCGCTGGTTCCACAGATTTGCGATATGACCGACTTGCCGGTCATTGCCGCCGGCGGCATCGCCAGCGGACGACAGCTGGCAGCCGCCTTTGCCTTGGGTTCCTGTGGCGCGCAAATCGGCACCTGCCTGCTGGTCAGCGAGGAATGCCCCATTCACCCCAACTATAAGCAGGCCGTTTTGGACGCCGGGGACAGCGATACCATCGTCACCGGCCGCATCGGCGGCGCTCCTGTCCGTGTGCTGAAAAATCAAATGTCCCGGGCCTATGTCCGTCTGGAAAAAGCAGGGGCAGATAAGATGGAGCTGGAGAAGTATACCCTTGGCTCTTTGCGCCGGGCGGTATTTGAGGGTGATACCAAAATGGGATCCCTGATGGTGGGCCAGGTGGCCGGTATGCTCCATGCAGTTCGCCCCTTGCGCACCATTTTGGAGGAGCTGGACAAAGACTGCCGTCAACGACTTCAGGAAATGGTATATTAAATGCAAATTCTTGATAAAACGCTTCCCATCCCTCTGATTCAAGGAGGCATGGGCGTGGGTGTTTCCATGGGAGGCCTGGCTGGAGCCGTGGCCGCCTGTGACGCTATGGGCACCATCAGCACCGCCGACATTGGGTTCCGGGAGCCGGATTTTTGCCAGCACCCGGAACAGGCAAACCTCCGCGCCCTGACAAAAGAAATTCGCCGGGCAAAGGAGATCGCCAACGGCCACGGCCTTGTGGCGGTCAACGCCATGGTGGCCACAAGGCAATATGCCGACGCTGTAAAAGCCGCTGTTGCCGCCGGGGCAGATGTGATCGTCAGCGGCGCGGGTCTGCCCCTGGATCTGCCGGAGCTGGCAGCCGGTGCCAACGTGGCGCTGGCTCCCGTTGTGTCCGGTGGCCGAGCCGCCGGACTGATTTGTAAAACATGGGCCAGGCACTATCAAAAAGTGCCGGATTTCGTTGTGTTAGAAGGCCCCTTGGCCGGGGGGCATTTGGGATTTTCTTATGAAACCCTGACAGGAGAAACCCAGCCCTCGCTGGATGTCCTTTTGCAGGAGGTCTTGGCCGCCCTGCGGCCCTATGAGCAGACCTTTGGGCGCGCCATCCCGGTTTTTGTGGCGGGCGGCGTTGCAAACGGCCAGGAAATGGCCCATTATATGAAGCTTGGCGCAGCGGGGGTACAGGTGGCCACACAATTTATCGCAACGGAAGAATGCGATGCCAGCCAGGCCTACAAGGATACCCTCATTCAGGCTGGCCCACAGGATCTGCGGATCATCCACAGCCCTGTGGGCATGCCCGGCCGGGCCCTGTATACGCCACTGGTCGAACGGCTGCTCAACGGAACTTCCTTGCCCATTCAGCGCTGCTACGGCTGCATCAAAACGTGCAACCCCGCAACCACCACCTTTTGCATTACCCGGGCTTTGATCGCCGCCGTTCAGGGAAACTACCAGGATGGGCTGTTTTTTTGCAGCGGAAGAATCGAGCTGGTGCAGAAAATGGGTACCGTGCCGGAATTGATCCATACGTTCACCAAGGATTGGAGTGATTCTCTATGAAATTAGCCTTTCTCTATGCAGGCCAGGGCAGCCAGTGTGCCGGGATGGGAGAAGATTTTTATAACACCTTCCCAGACTTTCGAGGGATCTGGGACCAAGCCGCAAGCTATCTGGACTTCGACTTAAACCAGGTTTGCTTTCAGGACCCCGACGGGGCCTTGCACCAAACCCGCTATACCCAGCCCTGTCTGTTGGCCTTTGCAGCCGGTGTCACACACCTGCTCTACCAAAATGGAATCCGCCCCCAGGCGGCAGCCGGGCTGTCCATCGGGGAATATTCCGCGCTGTATGCCGCCGGCGTCCTAGACTTGGAAACGGTCATCAAAACCGTGGCGCTGCGGGGCCGCGCCATGGAGCAGGCCGCACAAAACCTGGAATGCGGCATGACCGCGGTGCTGGGGTTGGAGCGGGAACAGCTGCAGCAGGCCTGCGACACGGCATCGGATGCCGGTGTTGTGGAAATCTGCAATGACAACTGCCCGGGGCAGCTGGTCATCAGCGGCGAAAAGGCAGCGGCAGATCGGGCCGGCGCCCTTGCCAAGGAGCTGGGCGCAAAGCGCTGTATGCCCCTCAATGTCAGCGGGCCATTTCACACTTCTCTAATGGCCCCCGCCGGGGACGCCCTCGCCTTGCATTTTGCAGCCATTTCCTTTGGCGAACCGGCCTTCCCTGTCTATTTCAACTGCAAGGGTGGCCTTATGGACTCGGACGACACCATTCCGCAGCTGTTGGTGCGGCAGGTGCAGTCCGGTGTGCGCTGGCGGGAAACGCTTTATCAGATGGAAGCGGATGGGATTGATACGCTGCTGGAGATTGGGCCGGGCAAGACCCTCAGCGGCCTTGCGAAAAAGACCATTCCCGGCATCACCGTCTATCAGATTGACAAGGCCGATCAGCTTCCCAGCATTGTGGCCGCCTTGAAAGGAGAAAGTCTATGATCATGGGAGAATGTGTTGCACTGGTCACCGGCGGAAGCCGTGGCATCGGAAGGGCCATTTGCCTGGCCCTCGCCGGGCGGGGCGTGAGTGTGGCAGTAAACTATGCCGGAAACGAAGCCGCGGCATTGGAAACTGTGGAAGCATGCCGCAGCCTGGGCGTGCAGGCCCAGGCGTTCCAAGGGGATGTCAGCCAGCCGGCAGAATGTGCCGCACTGGTCAAGGAAGTCAAGAACACCTTCGGCCGGTTGGACATTTTGGTCAATAACGCCGGCATCACCCGGGATGGCCTCATGTTAACTGCCAAGCAGGAGGACTTTGACGCCACCTGGCAGACCAACCTGCGAAGCGCCTTTTTCTGCATGAAGGAGGCCTCTCGTCTGATGCTGCGGCAGCGCTATGGCAGAATCATCAATCTCAGCAGCGTGGTGGGCCTGCGGGGCAACCCGGGACAGGCCGCCTATGCCGCCAGCAAAGCCGGCGTCATCGGGCTGACCAAGTCTGCTGCGAAAGAGTTTGCCGCAAAGGGAATCACCGTCAATGCTGTGGCGCCCGGCATGATTGACACAGACATGACGAAACGTCTGCCAGATGCCGTTCGGGCGCAGATGTTGGACACCATCCCCATGGGGAAGCCGGGCCTTGCAGAAGATGTGGCCAACGCAGTGGCCTTTTTTGCGGAACCCGCCGCCGCCTATGTCACAGGTCAGGTGCTGTGCATTGATGGCGGCATGGCAATATAACGAGGTATATAGAATGAAAAAACGACGCGTCGTAATAACGGGCATGGGGGCAGTCACCCCCATCGGAAATACAGTAACAGACAGCTGGGCCTCTGTCAAAGCCGGCAGATGTGGCATTGAGCCCATCACCCGCTATGACACATCAGCCATGAAGGTAAAACTTGCCGGAGAGGTCAAAAATCTGGATGTAGATGCCATTTTGGGAAAGCGAGAGACCCGAAAGATGGACCGCTTCACCCAGCTGGCTTTGATTGCATCTGACGAAGCCTTTGCAAACAGCGGGCTTCAGCCAGAGCAGGAGGATCTTAGCCGCTGCGGCGTCTTGTTTGCCAGCGGCATTGGCGGGTTTGAAACCACGGAGATCAACTATGCAAGAGGGGCAGCCAAAGGCTATGATTCTGTTTCTCCCTTCTTCATCCCCATGGCAATTTCCAATATTGCAGCCGGTCAAATGGCCATCCGCTATGGCTTCCGGGGCATGTGCTCCTGCGTGGTCACCGCCTGTGCCAGCGGCACCAACGCCATCGGGGACGCCTTCCGGCACATCCGGGATGGCTATGCCGAGGTGATGCTCTGCGGCGGAGCGGAAGCAACCATCACGCCCCTGGCCATGGGGGGCTTCACCTCCATGAAGGCACTGACAGAAAGCAAAGACCCCCTTCGCGCCTCCATTCCCTTTGACCGGGAGCGTTCCGGCTTTGTCATGGGCGAGGGCGCCGGGGCGCTTGTTCTGGAGGCGTATGAACACGCCTGCAAAAGGGGCGCAAAAATTTTTGCTGAGGTAGTGGGCTATGGCGCAAGCTGTGATGCCTACCACATCACAGCTCCAGAGCCCGCCGGCGTCGGCGGAACCGCCTGCATGACCCAGGCCATGTCAGATGCGGGCGTTACACCGGAACAGGTGGACTATATCAATGCCCATGGCACCCCCACCCCCATGAATGACCGGGGCGAAACACTGGCCATTCATCAGGCCTTTGGAAACCACGCGGCAAAGCTTATGGTCAGCTCGACCAAGTCCATGACCGGTCACCTGCTGGGGGCCGCCGGGGCGGTAGAGGCTGTGTTGACAGCGCTTTCCCTGCAGGAGGGCTACATTCCGGCCACCATCGGTTATCAAATGCCCGATCCGGATTGTGACCTGGACATCGTCCCCAACCAGGGCCGGGAACAGGCCATACAATATGCATTGTCAAACTCTCTGGGCTTTGGCGGGCATAATGCGGCGCTGTTGCTCAAACGCTGGGAGGAATGATCGATGGAACTGAACGTGGAACAAATCGAGGCGCTGCTGCCCCATCGCTACCCATTTTTGCTGGTGGATAAGATTATAGACTGTGTCCCCGGGGTCCATGCAACCGGCATCAAATGCGTCACCACAAACGAGCCCTTTTTCCAGGGGCATTTCCCCGGCTACAAGGTGATGCCCGGTGTGCTGCTGATCGAGGCTCTGGCACAGGTGGGGGCGGTAGCGATTCTTTCCCTGCCGGAAAACCAGGGGAAGCTCGCCCTGTTTGGCGGCATCAAACACGCCCGCTTTAAACGGCAAATCCGCCCTGGAGATCAGCTGACCCTTTCCTGTACCCTGACAGCACAACACGGCCCGGTGGGCTTTGGCAGCGCAGAGGCCAGGGTGGACGGGGTCTTGGCCTGCAAGGCAGAACTTACCTTTGCCCTTACCCAGCTTCCATCTTGCGAAACCTAAAACATTCTGGTATACTATATAAGATAAAACCGGATGGAGGGGATTTGCACATGCTGGAAGAAAGCTTTGCAGAAGTATATACAAAATTTAAACTGCATTTCTATCAGGAAATTTTCTCACGCTTTCAAAGCAGAGAGGCAAGTCTCACCACTGTGGAAACCTTTTGCATGGAGGTTATCCTCGCCTTAAAGGATCCAACCATCAACGAATTTGCTTCCTTTTTGCACATTTCCTCTCCCAACGCGGCTTATAAGGTAAACAGCCTGATTCAAAAGGGATATGTGAAAAAGGTGCAGTCCCCCATCGACCGCCGGGAGTACCATCTGCGGCCCACAAAAAAGTATATGGACTATTACAATATCAGTACCAACTATCTCCAGGAGGTCATGGATCGAGTGAAAAGCCGCTTTTCTTTGGAGGAAGCAACCCAGCTGGATCAATTTTTGCAAATTGTCAGCCAGGATTTGATGCCAGAAGTGGAATTGAGAAAATAACGAACAGCATAATAAAACAACCATTGTGAGCCGAACACCCTAGTGCCGGTCATCAATGGTTGTTTTTTGTTGGGCGCAGGGGCCTCGGCTTCTGGAGGCCGACCCCGTCCGCTTGTTTTGAACTCTCTATGAAATGCTTCTTTCGGCAGGGGGGCTATTCCCCCGTTTCCTCAAACGGCCCGCCCTCTTCCGTCAGCCCCAGCTCCAACTCCAGCTCCCAAAGGGGCGTCTTGAACTGGTCTGGCCCGGGCACATCGTAAAACTGCTTTAAAATGGCTTCCTTCTCCGCCAGCGTCAACCCCGCCAACGGAACATGATCCTCCTCCGGCGGTGCATCCACCGGGGATGCTGCTGGGGGCTCCTCTGCGGGCAGCTCACCTGCCCATGACGCCCCCGCCAAAGAACCAACCGCTTCCCTTGCCGCGGCTTCCGGCCCAGATGCCAAACCGTCCTCTGCCCCGCCGGGCCCCGGCCCTTCCACAGGGCCGTGCATCGGCCGGAGAACCAGCCGGCGGGCCCGGTGCCGGGCGGTTTCCGCCCGCCCGGCCTCCGCCTGCTCAAAAGAGGTGGGGGTGCGGCTCTGGGCCGCTTCCGCCTCCTGCGCCGCCTCCCCTTCGCCAGAGGCCAGCTTCGCCGCCGCCATCAAAATGCCCAGCAGCAGCCAAAACAGGAACATGACCCGGGGATAAAACCAGGTATACTCCGCCAGGGCAATGACCATCACCCCCGCAAGGCCACCAATGGCCGCGCTGATGATATACTTCAGCTCCTTAGAGCAGTGCTTCATCCCCCGCACACCCTGCTTGATCTGATAAAACGTGCCGCCCAAGTAGGCAATGGGGGCCAAAATACCTGCCTCCAGCCAGAGCTGCAAATATGTGTTGTGGCTGTGGATGGGGTATGCGCCGTTTAACAGCTTGGTGGGATATGTCTGGATTACTTCTTTCACCGTGTCACTGCCCAGCCCCGCACCAGACGCCCAAAAGTCCCGGAACATGGGCCAGAGGGTGTCGTAAATCTGGAACCGGTACAGGGTGGACGAGTCGTTGCTGTTGCCAATGGATAAGATCCGGTTTAAAACCGTCTGGGGCAAAAACGGCAGCGCCACCAGCACCGCCAGAACGCAGGCGGGAATGAGCCGCCAGTTTTGGAATGCCAAAAAAATCAACGCGGCAAGGGCAAGGCCGATCCACCCGGAGCGGGAATACGTCTGCATCATGGCCCACAGCGCCGGAACCATGCACAGCAGAACGATCCCTTTCCGCCACCCCTTCACAAGACAGAAGAACGCCAGATAAAGAGGGGTCAGCATCACCAAAATTTCCGCAAAATTGTTGGGGTTATCAAAGAAGGAATATACTCTGCCCGGGATGCCCCGGTTCAGCTCCAGCGTGTAGTCCACCTGTGAAGCCACAACCTCCACACCCACCATCCGCTGATAGCACCCGTACAGGGCGCAAAA
>JAQWCP010000075.1 GCA_028705905.1 Oscillospiraceae bacterium | reverse complement strand
CGGGCCATCTTTGGCGAAAAGGCCAGAGAGGTGCGAGACACCTCGCTCAAAGTGCCCCACGGGGAATCCGGCATCATCGTGGATGTCAAAGTGTTCACCAGAGAAAATGGGGATGAGCTGCCCCCTGGCGTCAACACCGTAGTGCGCTGCTACATCGCCCAGAAGCGGAAGATTTCCGTGGGTGATAAAATGGCAGGCCGTCACGGAAACAAGGGTGTTGTTTCCCGCATCTTGCCCCAGGAAGATATGCCCTTTTTGCCCGACGGGACGCCGCTGGATATTGTTTTGAATCCCCTTGGCGTGCCTTCCCGTATGAATATCGGGCAGGTTTTGGAAGTTCACTTGGGATATGCTGCCAAGGCGCTTGGCTGGAAGGTGGCGACCCCCATTTTTGACGGCGCCAACGAAGATGATATCATGGATACGCTGCGTTTGGCCGGATTGTCTCCTGATGGAAAAAGCATTTTGCATGACGGCAGAACAGGCAATCAGTTTGACAACCCTGTGACGGTGGGGTATGTTTACTTCTTAAAGCTCCACCATCTGGTAGACGATAAAATTCACGCTCGCTCCACCGGGCCGTACAGTCTGGTGACCCAGCAGCCGTTGGGCGGCAAAGCGCAGTTTGGCGGCCAGCGGTTCGGCGAGATGGAAGTCTGGGCGCTGGAAGCATATGGTGCGGCATATACCTTGCAGGAGATTTTGACGGTTAAGTCTGACGATGTGACTGGCCGTGTGCGCACATATGAAGCCATTGTAAAAGGACACAATGTGCCAAAGCCCGGCGTGCCGGAGTCCTTTAAGGTTTTGGTGAAAGAGCTGCAATCTCTGTGCCTGGATATGCGCGTATTGGATGCCAACGGCGAAGAGATTGAATTGAAAGAAGACGAAGAAATTGACACCTTCCAGCCCGGACGGATGGACGAAGACGTCTATGTGGCAGAAGATGACGAAATGGCCGCCGGCGGATTTGCCATTGAAGAATTGGGCGAAGAGGGCCTGACCCCAGCGGGCGGTTTGAGCGAATCGCAAGATGAAGAAACGGAAGAGTCCTTCGATCAAAACGAGTCGGAAGACGGGTCGTTTCAAGATTAAGTGAGGAGAAGTGCAAATGAGCTATGTAGCTTTTGAGTCCATTAAAATTGGGATTGCCTCTCCGGAGATGATTCGGGAGTGGTCCTGCGGCGAAGTGAAGAAGCCGGAAACCATTAACTATAGAACATTAAAACCCGAACGGGACGGCCTGTTTTGCGAACGAATTTTTGGGCCGACCAAGGACTGGGAATGCCACTGCGGAAAATATAAAAAAATTCGCTACAAAGGAAAGATCTGCGACCGCTGCGGCGTAGAAGTGACACGTGCCAAGGTGAGAAGAGAGCGGATGGGCCATATCGAATTGGCTGCCCCGGTGTCTCATATCTGGTACTTCAAAGGCATTCCTTCCAGGATGGGCCTGCTTTTGGATATTTCCCCCCGCATTCTGGAAAAGGTATTGTATTTTGCGGCGTATATTGTAACAGATCCGGGGCTTTCCCCGTTAGCTAAAAATCAGATCCTAAGCGAAAAAGAATATCGGGATATGCGAGAAAAGTACGAAGACGACTTTGGCGCCGGTATGGGTGCTGAAGCAGTCAAAAAACTGCTGGCCGATATCAACTTGGAGGAGCTTTCCACTTCCTTGCGGACCGAATTGAAGGATGCGTCCGGCCAGAAGAAGGCCAGGATCGTGAAGCGCCTGGAAGTGGTGGAGGCATTCCGCCTGTCTGGAAATCATCCGGAATGGATGATTATCGATGTTCTGCCGGTGATTCCGCCGGAACTGCGGCCAATGGTGCAATTGGACGGCGGCCGGTTTGCGACGTCCGATCTCAATGACCTGTACCGTCGAGTGATTAACCGGAACAACCGATTGAAACGGTTGATTCAGTTAAACGCCCCGGACATCATTGTGCGCAACGAAAAACGGATGTTGCAGGAAGCGGTGGACGCACTGATTGACAATGGCCGGCGTGGCCGCGCCGTCACCGGTGCGAACAACCGGGCGCTGAAATCGCTGTCCGACATGCTAAAGGGCAAGCAGGGCCGGTTCCGCCAGAATCTTTTGGGCAAGCGAGTGGACTATTCCGGCCGTAGCGTCATCGTGGTTGGCCCCGAGCTGAAAATCTATCAGTGCGGCCTCCCGAAAGAAATGGCCCTGGAGCTATTCCGTCCCTTCGTGATGAAGAAGCTGGTGGAGGATGGCTTGGCGAACAATATCAAGAGCGCCAAGAAAATGGTGGACCGGGGCCGCACCGAAGTGTGGGATGCGCTGGAAACCATCATTTGTGAACATCCGGTTTTGTTAAACCGTGCGCCAACGTTGCATCGCTTGGGCATTCAGGCATTTGAGCCGGTACTGGTGGAGGGCCGTGCGCTGAAGCTCCACCCTCTGGTTTGTACCGCTTACAACGCCGACTTTGACGGGGACCAAATGGCTGTTCACGTTCCTCTTTCGGCAGAGGCTC
The DNA here is from genome assembly GCA_028705905.1 of Oscillospiraceae bacterium. GTDB lineage: Bacteria > Bacillota > Clostridia > Oscillospirales > Oscillospiraceae > RGIG529. Next base: position 4,664 of record JAQWCP010000075.1, on the reverse strand, counting down.
AGGCGGAAGCAAGGCTTTTGATGCTTTCTGCCAACAATTTGCTGCGTCCCCAGGACGGCCAGCCGGTGACGGTGCCAACCCAGGATATGGTCTTGGGCGCATACTATCTGACATTTGAGCGGGAAGAAAGTGGGACAGGACATATCTTTGCTTCTACCACAGAGGCGCTTCTGGCCTATAACGAAGGCGTTGTGGGCATCCATTCTCCGGTTTCTGTTCGCATCAAGAAGGAGATCAACGGGCAGAAACAACAGCAGCGCGTGAATACAACAGTGGGTCGTATTATCTTCAACGAAGTGATTCCTCAGGATTTGGGGTTTGTGGATCGTTCCAATCCGGATAATCTATTTGAATTTGAAATCAACTTCACCACCGGCAAAAAGCAGCTTGGAAAGATCATTGAAAAGTGCATCGCCAAACACGGCTTTGCTGTTTCCGCCGGGGTATTGGATCGGATTAAGGCGCTGGGCTTTAAATATTCAACCCAAGGCGCACTGACCATCTCCATTTCCGACATGGCAGTGCCAGAGGCAAAGCAGAAGTTGATCGGCGAAAGCGAGCAAAAGATCATTCAGATTGAGCAGCAATACCGGAACGGCTTTATTACAAATGATGAACGGTATCGCCTGGTGGTAGACGAATGGGAAGAAACCACGGAGAAAGTGACCCAGGCGCTTCAAGCCAATCTGGATCGGTTTAACCCGATCTTCATGATGGCGGACTCCGGCGCCCGTGGTTCGATGAAGCAGATCCGCCAGTTGGCCGGTATGCGCGGTCTGATGGCCAATACCGCTGGTAAAACCATTGAAATTCCCATTAAGGCAAATTTCCGGGAAGGGCTGTCTGTTCTGGAATACTTTATTTCATCCAGAGGCGCGCGGAAGGGTCTTGCCGACACGGCGCTCCGAACGGCGGACTCCGGTTACCTCACCCGCCGCCTGGTGGACGTTTCTCAGGATGTCATCATTCGGGAAGACGATTGCGGAACCACAGAGGGAATTACCGTTTCCGAGCTGTCAGAGCATGGCCAGGTGATCGAAGAATTCAAGGACCGTCTCCGTGGCCGTTATCTGGTGGAAGATTTGCACGACGCCGATGGCAGTCTGTTGATGTCAAAAGATAAGATGATGGATGACAACGACGTCCAGCGCATTGAGGCGGCAGGTATCCGAGAAGTAAAGATTCGGAGCGTCCTGCGCTGTCAGGCCAGGTCCGGCGTCTGCTCTAAGTGCTATGGCATGAATCTTGCCAATGGTGAACCGGTTGGCTCCGGCGAGGCGGTCGGTATCATCGCGGCCCAATCCATTGGCGAGCCGGGCACCCAGCTTACCATGCGTACGTTCCACACCGGCGGTGTGGCGGGCGACGACATCACCCAGGGTCTGCCTCGCGTAGAAGAGCTGTTTGAGGCGAGAAAGCCCAAGAAGATGGCACAGATGGCGGAAATTTCCGGTCGCGTCCATTTGGAAGAAGCCAAGCGCAATGCGCTGTGCAACCTCACTGTCACAAACCCGGACGATGGAGAGGTGAAAAGTTATGCTATCCCTTACAGCGCGGGCATCCGCGTGCAGGATGGCGACTTTGTGGAAAAGGGCCAGGAGCTGACAGACGGCGCCCTATCTCCCCATGAAGTGCTGCGGATTCGTGGCATCTCTGCCGTTCACAATTATTTGATCCAGGAAGTGTTGCGGGTATACCGGCAACAGGGCGTGGATATCAACGATAAACATATCGAAGTCATTGTGCGTCAGATGCTCCGCAAAGTGCGGGTAGAAGATGCGGGCGACACCGAGTTGCTGTCTGGCTCTATGGTGGACCGCTTTGAGCTGATCGATTCCAACCAAGCCATTCGGGCGCGAATCGCAGCTGGTGAAACGGAGCTGCGGGAGGCCGTCGGTTCTCAGATTCTGATGGGAATTACAAAGGCGTCCTTGGCAACGGATTCCTTCCTCTCCGCGGCCTCCTTCCAGGAGACTACCAAGGTGTTGACGGAAGCGGCCATCAAGGGCAAGGTGGACCATTTGCAGGGGCTGAAAGAAAACGTCATCATCGGCAAGCTGATTCCGGCAGGGTCCGGGATGCAAATGTATCGGGATTTTGACGAAGTGCTGCAACCGAACGAGGAAGAGGATGCGCTGATGCCTGCCATGGAAGTGGCGCAATAAAATGCAGGCCAGCGGCTTTGGAAATCCCAAAGCCGCTGGTTTTTCCAATGGATTACTACGTTGGGTTTCATGGAAAAAACGGAGAGGGAACACGGGGAAAACGGTGATTTTTCATCGACTTTTTCGCTTGACGAAGATAAAAGTGGATGGTATAATATTCAATTGTGCAGGTTTGCCAGCTAAAAGAAGGATCCGTATCTATTTGGGTTTGGTGGCAGACAACCAACAAAGCAAAGGGGGCAAGATTAATGCTGGGTGCATTGCAGAAAGGCCCTAAAGTGGTGGGCGCAAAGCAGTCTCGCCGCGCTCTTGCGGACGGAAGCGTCGCCCGTCTCTTTGTGGCGGAGGATGCAGATCCCCGCTTGATGGATCCGTTGCGGATACAGGCGGAGGAACAGGGGGTTCCAGTGGAATCCGTTTCCAGCATGCGGGCATTGGGAGAAGCCTGCGGTATTTTGGTCGGCGCGGCAGTGGCTGCGTTGCTGAAAGAATAGAGGATACCTTTGGTATAAAATTCTCCCATTTTGTGAAACATATTGAAATCCGAGCATGTTATCTCCTATTATGGAGCTGACATAAATGAAAAGTAATGGAAAGAAAGGAGGAACACTATGCCTACATTTAACCAGTTGGTGCGGAAGGGCAGAGAGAAAGTGACGTACAAGTCCAATTCTCCGGCGATGCAGAAGAGTCTCAATACTCTGAAAAATCGTGAGACAGATTTGTCATCTCCCCAGAAGCGGGGTGTTTGTACGGCGGTCAGAACGTCTACGCCCAAAAAGCCGAACTCTGCCCTGCGGAAGATCGCTCGTGTGCGCTTGACCAATGGCTATGAAGTCACGGCTTATATTCCGGGTGTTGGCCACAATTTGCAGGAGCACTCCGTGGTTATGATCCGCGGCGGCCGTGTCAAGGACTTGCCTGGCGTACGGTATCACATCATTCGGGGCAGCCTGGACACCCAAGGCGTGAACGGCCGTCAGCAGGCGCGCTCCAAGTATGGTGCGAAGCGTCCCAAGGCCGGCAAAAAAAAGTAAGCCACAAGGGAAGATGACACAATTCCAATCAGCGCGGCGAGCATCGCCGCAGCCCTGATGTTTTTTATAAATTTGCGAATTCGCTGTTATAAAGTCAAAGGGGCGCAAACGGAAGCGGGCACGCTTTCGAGTACCTATGAAATCAGATTGTGAAGGAGGGAAGCAAAGTGCCCAGAAGAGGAAATGTACCCAAGAGAGAGGTTCTGCCGGATCCGCTCTACAATTCCGTCATGGTGACGAGATTGGTCAATAGCATCATGGTAGACGGCAAGAAGGGTGTTGCCCAGAAGGTCGTTTATGGTGCTTTTGAGCTAATCCAAGAGAAAGCCGGAAAAGATCCTTTGGAAGCATTCAACGCAGCGTTAGAGAACATTATGCCGGTGCTGGAAGTCAAGGCGCGCCGGGTGGGTGGTGCCACATATCAGGTGCCCATCGAGGTGCGGCCAAAGAGAAGACAGACTTTGGGCCTGCGTTGGCTGACCAACTATTCCCGCGCACGGAGTGAGAAAACCATGCGGGAGCGTTTGGCCGGCGAGATCATGGATGCTGCCAACAATACTGGCAGCGCCGTGAAAAAGCGTGAAGACACACACAAGATGGCAGAGGCCAACAAGGCGTTTGCCCATTACCGTTGGTAACCCTAACGGGGATCCACGGTTGTTAGAAGAAGAACGGCGCCGTGTTTGCGGCCCGGCGGCGCGGCTCAGGCCACCGCACGAATTTGGCCATAGGGGCATAGAAATATGTCTACTATGAAGAGAAATTAGGAGCAATTAGAATGCCGAGGCAAGTATCGTTAGAAAATACCAGAAACATTGGAATTATGGCCCACATTGATGCGGGCAAGACCACAACAACGGAACGGATTCTCTACTATACCGGTGTCAATTACAAAATTGGCGAGACCCATGAGGGAACCGCCACTATGGACTGGATGGCACAGGAGCAAGAACGTGGCATTACCATTACTTCCGCGGCAACCACCTGTTTTTGGAAGGATCACCGTATCAACATCATTGATACGCCGGGCCACGTAGACTTCACGGTAGAAGTGGAACGATCTTTACGGGTGTTAGACGGCTCTGTGACCGTCATGTGCGCCAAGGGCGGTGTCGAGCCACAGTCGGAAACCGTTTGGCGCCAAGCAGATCATTACGGTGTCCCCCGTATGATCTACGTGAACAAAATGGATATTATGGGTGCCGATTTCTATAATGTCCTGCATATGGTTGAAGATCGGCTAAAATGCAATGCTGTCCCCATTCAGCTGCCCATTGGAACAGAGGACGTGTTCAGAGGTATCATTGACCTTGTGGAAATGAAAGCAGACGTGTACTATGACGATCTGGGCAAAGACATGCGGGTGGAAGAAATTCCAGAAGACATGAAGGAAATCGCCGAGGAATACCGCATCAAATTGTTGGAAGCGGTCTCCGATTTCGACGATGAGATCATGGAAAAG
>JAQWCP010000074.1 GCA_028705905.1 Oscillospiraceae bacterium | reverse complement strand
CAGCGAGACAATATTTTGGTTGAATGTATCACGGTTCCAAATGACGCTGTTTCCCTCGCCCAACACATCCACATTTGTCTTTTCCAGCAATCCATATGCTTTCAGATACTCATAAAATTTTTCTGTGCCAATCCGCAGGCCGATATTGACAAATGCAGGGTTGCAGGAATTTTGCACTGCCTGAGCCAGCGTTTGGGAACCGTGTCCGCTGTGCTTATGGCAGTTGATGGGTTTCCCCCACCCCGCTACTTTAACCGACCCACCGCAATAAAACGTGTCGCTGTCCGAAACCAGGCCTTCCTCCAGTGCCATGGACAATGTCAGCGTTTTAAACACAGAACCCGGCTCATAAGCATCGCTTACGCTGCGGTTTCGCCATTGCTTCAGCTGCAGTTCCGATAACTTTTCGGTGTAAACATCCCCCTCTAAGCCAGACAACTCCCCGGTCAAATCTTCATCGTAAATCGAGCTGGGCTCGTTCAAATCATAATTAGGCATGCTGGACATGGCGTAAATTGCCCCCGTTTTGGGATTCATCGCAATGCCAAACGCACCATTTTTGACCTGATATTTTTCGATGGCTTCCTTCAGACGCTTATCCAAATAATATTGTATGGTGCTGTCGATGGTCAGGGTAACATTTTGACCATCCTGTGCGTCATAATAGTCGCCAAACTGATAGAGCATTTCTGTCCCTTTGCCCGTTTTTGCCGTAATCACACGGCCGTTTTCCCCTTGTAAGGCACTGTTGTATAATTTCTCAATGCCGTCCAGACCCTTATTGTCCGTCCCCACAAAACCGACCACATGGGAGGCCAGGCTACCGCTGGGATAGTACCTGCGGGTATCCGGCATCAGGTATACCCCGTTTGCCAACTTGTTTTCCTTGATAAACGTGCGCACCGCTTCTTCCGTTTCCTGCTCAATTTTTCGTTTGATCACCACGTACTGCGATTTGGTGTTTTTCATCTTTTCCAGAATGCCTTCCCGATCCAACTCCAATATCTCAGAAAGTCCATCCGCAATTTTGTTTTGATCCATTTCCTTTTCGGCAATGTCTTTGGGAGACAAGATCACATTTTGTACCGTTGCGCTGATGGCCAGCGGCACATTCTTTGCATCGTAGATGACGCCTCTGGCCGCTGAAACGGTCGCCGACCGGGTCTGTTGATCCACTGCCATTTCTTCATACTCATCATGCGCCAATATTTGAATATTAAATAGCTTCCCCAACAGAAGTACGAAAGTAAAAATACCAAAAACGCCCATCAAAAACAGCGTGCGACGCAAAATTGTTCGGTTGGCCCGTTGATCTGCCGTCATCTTTTTACTTTGTTTTTCACCCGCCATTTGTTCCGCCTCTCTATCACTCGCCAGGACAAAAAAGTACACTTCCTCCAAAGGAATGCATTGCTTCATGGAAATCGGCGATTCGAATTTAATTTCTTTTTGTCTAAATTTTGTTGCAATTAAAAACGCAGGAGTAAGAACACATATTCTTACTCCCCGTCATGACAGGCAACTACATTGTCTCAGATAAGAAATTGCCCCTCTGCCACATTGTAATCCCCCAATTTTGTAAAACACAGTTTGAACACGAGTGTCTTTCCCCCTGCCGGCCGCCCACTTTGGCCTTGTGCCATATATAATCGCTTCTCAGTTAAAATATTCCAACGCCATTGTGAAAAAATTTTTGATACCGTCAGAAGCTGATTGTTCTGTTTCTCCCTGGATCACCCGGGCACTATCCGGCTCAGACATGTCCACATAAACCACTTGATCTGCCCGTGGTTTCGCCATGGTGCCAAGAGAGGTAAACTGCTCTTCAATGGCATTCAGGTCAAATGTACGTTCATATTTCGCCTGTAAAATGGCCTCTTGCCCTTTCAATTCCTTTGCGTCATTTTTCAAGTGAACCACTCGGTCGGAAATTGCCATTAAATTGGCGTAACTCAACAACAACACAACGGCAAATGCAGCCACAGCCAAAAATCCGGCCACTGCCATGGGCGATATTTTTTGCTGCTTCCGCACACGCAACTTGGTACGGGTGCGAGACTTTGGTTTTGCTTTTGTCCGCGTGCGCGGACGAACCAGCGGATCCGGCTGCCGCACACGGACACCTGACCCAACGCCTCCTATGTAGGACAAATCATACGCTGCATTCCCGTTATACAAGTCTCTTGTCGCTGACATATACGCCCTCCTTTGTATGAACAATCGTGACAATCACCATCATAATTGTTGGTCTCCTGCCTTACCACGCCTCTGTCCCAATCCGCATTCCAACACGCAGCTTTGCACTGCGTGCCCGCGGATTTTCCGCTTCCTCTTGTTTTCCAGGCACAATTGGCTTGCGTGTTAATATTTTCAGCACCGGCTTTTTCCCGCAAACACAGACAGGAAAATCCGGCGGACAAGTACACCCTTTGGCAAGCGCTTGAAAGGCCGTTTTGACAATGCGGTCTTCCAGCGAATGAAAGGAAATCACCGCGATCCGCCCACCCGGATTCAGCCGGGACACCGCCACGGGCAACATTTGTTCCACAGCCGTTAATTCATCGTTTACCGCAATGCGAATTGCCTGAAAGCTTCGTTTTGCCGGGTGCTGCTTCTCCCGCAGGGCGGCAGGTGGCATTGCATGTTTAATCAGTTCCACCAACGCTCCTGTGGTCTGGATGGGGCTAACCTCACGGTTTCTGACGATCGCCCCCGCGATCTGCGGTGCGTACCGCTCCTCGCCATATGTATAAAGGATGCGCTTCAACTCTTCCTTCGACCAGCCGTTGACCACATCCCACGCTGTCAGCGTTTGACTCTGATCCATCCGCATGTCCAATGGCGCATCGGCCATATAGGAAAAGCCGCGAACTGCCTCATCCAGCTGTGGAGAGGACACGCCAAGGTCAAACAACATTCCATCTACTGACGCAACGGAGAGGTTGTCCAAGATGCTATCCAACATCTGAAAATTTCCACGGGCAAAACACACCCGGTCGCCATAGGGCGAAAGCCGGCGTTGGCCTGCCTCAATGGCCGCCGCGTCCCGGTCGATACAGATGAGCCGCCCTGTGTCCAGCCGCTTTGCAATCTCTTCTGCGTGGCCGCCGCGTCCCAGCGTGCCGTCCACGTAGATTCCATCCTTTCGAATGTGTAAAGCGTCGATGCATTCGTTCAAAAGTACCGGCTGATGTGTCAAAGATTCTTCCATTTACAGTCCCAACGCTTTCATCACAGATAAGAGGCTCTCTGCAGACAGATCTTCCATTTCGTTCCAGCTCTCCGCATTCCAGATCTCTACTCTGTTCTGCGCGCCGTTGATGATTACTTCTTTTTCCATCTTGGCATACGTCCGCAATTTTTGCGGAACCAAAATTCTGCCCTGGCTGTCCAATTCACATTTGACTGTATTGGCAAAAAAGGTACGCATGGCACGGGTCTGCGCCGTAGGCAGCTGCTCCAGCTTCTCCATAAAGCCTTCCCAGCTTGTTTCCGGGTAAATGGCTAAGCAGCCGTCCATTCCCATGGCAAGGTAAAACACGTCGCCCAATTCTTCCCGCAGCTTCGCGGGAATGAACAGGCGGCCCTTGGCGTCAATGGTATGTTGATAAGAACCGGTCAAAGTCATCCTGCGCACCACCGTTCTGCTTCACTTTGCCCCATTTCGCTCCCTTTTCCCCCACTGTCCTGTGAATACCTATTTAGTATATCGGCTCTTGCAACAAATTGCAATAGAGTTAACACAATTTTTTACCGAAAAATTCGACTGTTTTTTGTTTTCCACCGTTTGATCTGACGTCCCAGTCCATATTTTTCTTTTTTCTAGGAATCATTGGAATTTCTTCTCTTTCCGGGACATGCAATTTCCCCCCCACCACAGCATAAAGATTCTCGTACATGTTGTAATTGGAGGGCGCCAAACCGTCACTTCGCCAAAGGAAGGAGGATATCGTGTTCCGAATATTATCCAACCGTGTTTTGTGCGATCTTCTCATTGGCGCTGCTCTGTTCTGGGCGGTTTTGGGCCTTTTATGGTTTCCGGAAGAGGCCATGGAAGCAGCGCAAAGCGGCGTCACGCTCTGTTTAAACGTCATCATCCCGTCGTTGTTCCCCTTCTTTGTCTTATCTACCCTGTTGGTGGATTTGGGGCTGTGCAACTATTTCGGTCGTGCCCTGCAATGGATTATGCAGCCGCTGTTCCGGGTGAATGGCGCTTGCGCTTCCGCCCTGGCGCTGGGATTCATCGGCGGGTACCCTGTGGGGGCTCGGACGGCCATCGCGCTGTATGAAAAAAAGCTCTGTTCCCGGGTGGAGGCCGAGCGCATGCTGGCCTTTTGTAACAACTCCGGCCCAGCGTTTATTTTGGGTGTCGTTGGTGCCGGCGTGTTTTCCAGCAGCCGCATCGGGATTTTTCTCTATCTGGCTCACACCACTGCCTCTCTTTGTGTGGGTTTTTTGTTTCGCTTTTATAAGGCGGGAAAAGGCGGCACAGAAACCCGGCTGCCCGCAGCCAGCTTTCATGCCCCCCGCTTTTCCACCGCATTTACCGATTCTGTCAAATCCGCCTTTTCCAATACGTTAAACATCTGCGCTTTCGTTCTTTTTTTCACTGTACTGATCCGCTTGCTTTTCCTCTTCGGCATTCTGCCGGGGATCTCCCAACTATTGGGCTCGCTCCTCGCACCCCTCGGCTGCACACAAACCGGGGTGGAGCATCTGCTCACGGGACTCGTGGAAATGACGTCCGGCGTCTGGACCTTGTCCGACAGCGGCGCGCTGGCCGGTCGGCTTTCTATGGCGGCCTTCATGCTTGGCTGGGCGGGGGTATCGGTACATTGCCAAGTGCTCTCTTTTATCGGAAACAGCGGTCTATCCGTGGGAACGTATGTGGTGGGAAAACTGCTGCACGGCACATTTTCCGCCATTTTCGTCCGGCTCTTTGCCGGTTTTTTTGCCCTGGACGCGCCGGTGGGCGCTTATTTGGCAGAACAAGTGGATGATATCGTTACCATTTCATTTGGAACTGCACTTACCATATCCCTTGTCGCCGCTTGGGCGGCTTGGATTCTCTTTTTCCTCATTTCTGCCCATGCCGCTCAAAAAAGCAGTAGAAAATCCAAGCATCATACGATATAATCAATGCAGGTTATTTGGAAAGAAGGGACCTTCTATGTTATTTCGCAAAGAGATTGAGCCCCGCTGTGCCTACTGCGCCAAAGGAGCACAGGCGGAAGAAGATCAGGTGGTGTGCATCAAACGCGGCATCGTCTCTCCTTCTTATCATTGCCGCTCCTTTCAGTATGATCCTTTGCGCCGTACACCGCCGCCGCCGGCTCCGCCTCGCAAGCGGCCCTTTTCCCCAGAAGACTTCTCATTGGACGTCACGCCCTAACTGCAAAAGGGGGGGGTTGCAGCGACCATCTCTGCAACCTCCTTTTTGCATGCGGTGGTGAATGTTGCATGGGAGCGGCTCGTTGTTCCCGCAGCAGGTTGTACAACACGTTGCGCCCGTCTTGGCCACCCTTCGGTGCAGCAAGTGGGGGCACAAGAAACCAGAAGGCCATGCAAAGAACGGCTGAACAAAAGCAAAGCGGCGCAAACGACAGGCCCTGTGGGGGATGCGTACACGTTGGCCACGTCTCCACTCATTACGCGGTTAAGCAAACGAAAAGCCAACGCCTTTGCCCTGCTCAACCCCTGTAATGGAAGGGCCTCACGCCGGCCCATGCCCATTTCGGCGCAATGGAAGCGCCCGTCTAATGAAAACTTCCTTTGCATTGCAGACGTTTCCTCTGATTTAAAACGGCACTTTTTCTTGTCGCATTTCCAAAAAACGATCCAAAATGTTTCATTTCTTCGTTGACAAATAGCAGGTTCTATGGTAAGCTTGCAAAGTGTTGACTGACCCAGTCTGTTCTCCGAAATGGAGAGATGTCCGAGTGGTTTATGGAGCTGGTCTTGAAAACCAGTGACCCGAAAGGGCCGGGGGTTCGAATCCCTCTCTCTCCGCCATAAAAACCCACTTTTCGCTTTGTGAAACTGTGTTTTGATAGATCAATTCGGCTTGGAGAAGTACCCAAGTGGCCGAAGGGGCTCCCCTGCTAAGGGAGTAGGCGTGTTAAAGCGTGCGAGGGTTCAAATCCCTCCTTCTCCGCCAAGTGAAATCCCTGTAGTTGCAACGACTACAGGGATTTTTCATACTTATTTTTAGGGCTTTGACCCTTATTTTTACCCTTTACAGAACCGGAAGATCTATTTTGACCCTTTTTCAACACTCTTGATAAACTGCTCCATCCGGTTTGCGCTGTCCTGCTTCATCTTCTCAGAGACGTGCCCATAAACGTCCAGCGTAAAGGCAGCCGTGTGGTGCCCAAGTGTTTCCTGCACGGTCTTAATATCGTCCCCGGATTGGAGGGCGGCCACAGCATAGGAGTGCCGGAGATCATGAAACCGGGCGTCTGAAAGGCCGATTTGCGCCGCAAGCTGCTTAAAATGCCGGTATACCGTATGATGCACCAAATGGCCGCCCGTCTCATTTGTGAATACCAAATCAGGAAAGCCGCCTGTGTCCCATGTCTCCCCGGCGGCAAGGCGCTGGATTCTCTGGCGCGTCCGCTGCTGTCGGAGTTCCTGCATCACCGTTGGAGCGGGCGTGATCACGCGGGACTTGTCATTCTTCAAAGGCTCCAGCAGGTAAGCGCCGCCCTTCTTCTTTTCCCGCTGTAGCTGCTTCTCAATCAGAATAGTGCCTCGCTCAAAGTCCAAGCATCCCCATGTAAGCCCCAGTATTTCCCCCTGTCGCATTCCGGTAAACAGGTCAATTTTAAAGATGGCTTCAAAAGGGCGCCCCTGAATGGCGTTCAGGAATGCCGCAATTTCTCCCGATTCCAGCGGCTTGATTGCCTTCCGCGTAACCCGTGGCAGTTTACAGGCGTCCGCCGGGTTATAGCGGAGATAACCCAGCTCCACAGCCTGCACAAGCGCCCGATGCAGGACGCCATGAATGTTTTTAATCGTCTTTGGGGAAAGCCCCCCTTTACCCTCTGTACCGCGTTGCAGGCCGTTATAAAACTTTTGTATATCGGGAGAAGCAAGGGCGGACAGTTTCACAGCGCCCAATGCGGGCTTGATGTGGTTCCGTATCTGATCACTGTAAGAGCGCACCGTAAAGGGCTTCACGTCCCCGATATACTCCCGCTCCCACACGTCAAGCCACTGCCCAAGTGTCAT
>JAQWCP010000073.1 GCA_028705905.1 Oscillospiraceae bacterium | reverse complement strand
CGCTTCGATCTGTAAAATACATACAGATGAACACATGGTGAAACCCAAGCTGGTCTATATCTCCAACCCAACGGAACTTGGAACGATTTATACAAAAGCGGAACTGACCGCGATTTACCAGTTTTGCCGCGTCAACCACTTGTTACTATACCTAGACGGCGCCCGTCTGGGCGCCGCCCTTACCAGCACCGAAAATGATTTAACCTGGTCTGACTTGGCGGTGCTTACCGATGCATTTTATATCGGAGGAACCAAAAATGGAGCGCTTTTTGGAGAGGCGTTGGTCATCTGTAAAGAAGAACTCCAAACTGATTTCCGGTTTTACATGAAGCAACGCGGCGCATTGCTTGCAAAAGGCTGGTTACTCGGATTGCAGTTCCACACTCTTTTCCAAAACGACCTATATCTTTCCCTTGCAAAACATGCAAATCAGATGGCGCAATCCCTGCAGAACGCCTTGGTGTCTCTTGGGTATCCAATGTTGCACACTTCCCCTACAAATCAAATTTTCCCCATCGTACCAAAGGAACAGATGAAATATTTCACTTCCCTTTGTAGTCATGAAATTTGGGAGGCCCGCCCAGACGGATCTGCCGTGGTTCGTCTTGTGACTTCTTGGGCAACAGAAGAGGAAACGCTTCAAAACTTCATCAAAGTATTATCAGAACGCAGATAAAAAACACAGCGGTTACCATGATATGAAGGTAGCTGCTGTGTTTTTGGCTATGTAGATTATGCCAGCCAATCTTCCAAAACATCTGCCAGTGTAATTGGCGTCACAAGATTTCGAATCAGTAAATCCATCAAAGTGGTGATCTTTTTGGCATCTGGCGATACACAAGACACCGTAATCGACTCTTCTGCGTGATCCCCATGCAGCAGACAAAGTCTAATTCCATAATTCTCACAGAGGAGCGTATCACCAACTTGGATTTCTTCAATCAATAAGTAATATTCTGTTTTTAAAATATCGCATTCCTCGGAACACAATTCTTTTTCATCCCACAGGATTTCTTTCATTTTCTATTTCCTCCCGGCCTTCCCTCGGTAAAGTTAGAACAAAACTCCTTTCTAGTATACTGCATATACACCAGCTTTGACAATCCGGCATCGACCGCAAGTTTCGACAAAAAACGACATTTATATCATATGGCCATCTCAAATAATATCTGATTGATTTCCTCATGTGTGTAAAAAATGCAAAATATATCCAAAAGAGCATTCGTACCCAAGTGCTCTGGCAACTCCAAGCGGCGAAGAACCTGTTTCCTGCGGATTCCGCTCTCTGGTTTTCCCAAAAGCCCCATCTCGTATAAATCCGACTTTTTCCAAGAATGGCGAACCGGTTCCGATGTCCGGTCTAAAAAAGTAGCTCCTGCGCGTCTTAATGCATCTAAGAGGATGTCGGCCGACATTCCTTCTACGCCCAGCTTCCCTTCCTTTCCAGCGCGTGGCTTTCTTTTTTCCTTGCCATAAAGGTCCGGAATGTACGCCTGTTTCATCTGATGTTTCGGGATGGCACCCTTTAAAAAATTTCGAATGAGAAAGCCGGCACCGTCACTGTCCGTTAAAATAATGAGGCCCCTCTCTTCTGCCAGACGACGTAAAAACTTTATTTGCTCCTTTTGAGAAAAAATCCCAAATCCGGACGTCTCAATGATCGTTGCCTGCACCACCTGAGAAAGTGTATTTTTATCATATTTCCCTTCTACGACAATCACTTCTTTGATCTGTTGCATTTATTATCTCCCTTTCCGCTTCGCCTCATCTAACAATTGCAACAAAAGCATAACCAGTTGTTCTTCTGGCTTTGTCCCAGATTGTTTCATCATAAAATCTGTCTTTGCACAGAGCTTGACTGCATTTCGGCACCAGATAAGATCAAAGTTCCTCGCACTGCGCATTAAATTTTGCGCTGGATAGGCAGAACGCATCCCCCATAGTCTTGTTAAATCAGAAGCGTCCTTTCCGTGCTCCATGGCCAATCGTGCGGCATGTAATTGCCGCATCTGTTTGCCCAAGACAGAGAGAATCATAATGGGAGGCTGTTGCATACGCAACAAATCCCCCAATATTTTGGTGGCCTGCTCTATATTGCCTTTTAAAACTGCATCTGTCATTTGAAAAACAACAGCATCCAAAACAGGATCTGCAACCGCATCAATTTCTTCCTTTGTAATTCTTGCAGAGGTGGCATAGGCGCTGATTTTCCCAATTTCCGATATCAGTCCCGTCATCAACCCGCCGCATAAGAAAATCAAATACTCCGCTTCCCTTTGACCAATTTCATGCCCTGTGGCGGCAAAACGCCGTGCGATCCAGCGGACCAAATCGCTTTGAGACTGTTGTGCAAACTGTATTGTTTGACCTTTGCTCTTGAGTAAACCGTATAATTTCGTCCTGGCATCCGCTTTGTAAGGCTGAATGTCATATACAAATATCAAGCAGCAGTATGCGGGCACATCGGCAAGCAACGCCATCCATTCTTCTTTCCCATTGGCTTGGTATAGGTCGTAATCATAGACAACAACCATCGTTCGTTCACTTCCCATTGGGAAGGTATCCACAGCATCTGCCAATGCTTGTGGGGATAGGTTTTTGCCGGAAAAACAGTGAAAGCAGAACGCGCCCCAATCTCCCACCAGTTGTTTTTTCATTTCATCCAAGTAGTAGTCCCGCAAATATGTCTCCTCCCCGTAAAATACATAGAGAGAGCCCAATGTATGCTGGGATAAATCCTTCTTTAACTGAGAAAGCTGTCTGGCATCTTCCGATTTTTTGGGTGGCATAAACGTCTCCTTTGTTTGATTCTCGAATTTAACTTATTGACATTGTACTGTTACTGTGCCCATTTTATCTGTGCGGTATATTTCAATCTTTCTCATCTTCAAGCGTGCCAAAGTTTCCGGTGTTGGGTGCCCATATGAGTTTTGCCCGACGGATATCACCGCAATTTCGGGTGTCGTAGAATCCAAAAGTAAATCGCCAGTTGAATATTTCGATCCATGATGACCCACAACCAACACTTCCAAATCAGATAGCGTTACACTGGAAACCAATATTTCTTCTATCTCTTCTCCCATATCACCTGTGAGCAGAACGTCAAAAGAATGGGACGTGCAAAGCGTAGTCAAACCGAGTTCATTTTCCGCTTGGCTCCCAAAAGGTGGATAAAGGGTCATCATTGTCTGCCCAAATGAAATTTGTGTCATAGCATCAATCAAATACCGTTCTGTTCCAGCCTGTTCGGCGGTGGCAAGAGCTTCTTCCTGCAAATCACCTGTCTCATCCTCCTCGCTACGAGCCGGCGCTGCGACACGTAGTACCTTCATACGTTCCAACAGTTGTGGTACACCATTGGTATGATCTGCGTGATAATGGGAAAGGACAAGGCATTCTACTTGCTGTATGCCCATGCTTTGCAAATAATCTGCCGCAATGTCGCCCGGATTATCAGGGCCGGACCCACCACAATCCACAACAACCGCTTTCCCGCCGGACAACAGGATTGCGCATTGTCCTTGACCCACATCAAGAACCGACAGCGTTAATAGAGAACGGTTATATGTAAAATAGTTGAGTAGCGTTGTAATGCAAAAACTCGCAACACAAAGACTAATCGGGAAAATCATACGATCAATTGTTTTCTTTCCTCGCTTTTTCCCTTCTCTTTTCTCCTGGATGACTGGCCAAATGAAGTAAAGTCCGAAGATAGTATAAGAAAATATAAGCCACAATTTACTGTACGCATGTACAGTGGGAATTGCTGCCAGGGACCATTTCCCCAACGTTTTGATTACAAATAAAATATATTGTAGCAAAGGAGAAACCAAAATAGAAATTCCTTTTCCAATTGGGAAAAGTGCCATGCCAAAAATGCCAGACAAAAGGCCACCAACAAAAACGGCAGAAATTGCCCAAAGCACCAAAAGATTGGCCAATAGAGAAATAATAGAAACCAAGCCAAAGTAATACGCACTCAAAGGAATGGTAAACATCATTGCGCTCACGCTGCTGGCCACTATCGCGCAAAGCGCACGAACAAAACGCGGCAAACTTTTCTGTCCTCTTTTTTGGAATACCAACTGCAAGGATCGATTGATACGCTCTGTCATCAGATAAAGTCCTGCAACTGAAGCAAATGAAAGCTGCAACCCGACATTTGCGGCAGAAAATGGATTGATCGCCAATAAAACACAAAGCGCGAATGCCAAAGAAGTAGGAGAATCCGACTCGCGGTTGCAAACTGGAGCCAGCAAGAACAGCATTTGCATAATGCCGGCACGCAACACAGAAGGGGAATTTCCAGTTGCCGCCATAAAGAAAAGTAAAATCGGAATGGCAAACATCATCTTCTTACGATAATTGCCTGGCCATAAAAGCACAAGGCCCGCTAAAAAGGATAAATGCATTCCGGATACTGACACAATATGAGACAGCCCGGTACGAGAAAGGGCCGTTTCCAAAGATTCCGAAAGGCCACTGCAGTCACCTATCAGCAAGGCTTCCAGCAACGAGGCTTGTTCCTGCGGATAGAGGGCTGAAATTTCATCTTTTAGTTTTTGGGCGGCAAAAAGGGGCCAGTGTGCCAATCTCGGCGCACTTTGAGAAAGTAGTTTGACCTCCCCTTTCTGATAGGCCAGAAGATAGATACCATCTGACGTATAGTACGTCACTTCCTCTCCCTGTATGAGATTGGAAACAGCAAACCGGGCGGTAAACGCAACTCGATCTCCAGGTTTGAGCGTTTGATATTCTGCGCTTGTATATAACAATGTCGGAATGGTGGTTGAGCCACTTTCCGTTGCCACTTTAACTTTGATTCCGTATTTTGTCTCCTCCGGAAAGGAGCATACGGTAGCATGACACGTTTCCACTTTCTGATCCCAGGTGCGCAAAGGAGCAAAGAAGAGGGTATAATATCCCCAATTCCAGAGAAGCCCGACGGCAAGTCCAGCAAAAATCAAAAGAATGCGTAATTTTCTTTTGGTGTGAAAGAAATACCCTGTTAATGTAAGTGCTCCACAGGCCAGCGACAACGGAAGCAGCCACTGGATCGGAAAAAGATATTGCGCCCAAAAAATGGCAATTGAAAAAGAAACGCAAAATGTTCCCAGTTTTCTCATAGCATTCTGTCCTCACAAAAAAGAGACGGAGCATATGCTCCGCCTCTTTTTTTCTCTTTAACCTGGCGGCCAAGTCATGTCACGCCCTGCAAGCACGTGAAAATGCAAATGAAACACAGTCTGCCCGCCCTGCGGACCGACATTAGATACCACACGGTAACCCTCTGCAAATCCCATTTCCTGAGCCAACTTTGCGATGACTTGAAAAATGTGGGAAATAACAGCTCCATTTTCCGCTGTGACAGCTGCCGCTGAGGGAATATGTTCCTTAGGCACGATTAAAAAGTGAATCGGAGCCTGAGGATCAATATCATAGAACCCATAAATTGTCTCATCTTCATACACTTTTTTGGATGGAATTTCTCCAGCTATAATTTTACAAAAAAGGCAATCGGACATGTCCCTCTCCTTCCTACTTTCCAGCATTGATCTTATCTTCGACAAATACTTTGGCAGCTTCAAAGACCGCACCAAGCTTTTCGGGAGATTTTCCGCCACCCATGGCCGAATCAGGTTTTCCGCCGCCAGAACCATCTGCCACCTTGCTGATGACTTTCATCATTTCTCCAGCTTTGATGCCTTGTGCTATAGCCTGTTTACCGCTAATCGTTAAAAATGTAATCTTATTATCTTGTACTGCAGCCAAAACAGCCACCATACATTCATCTTTTTCACGCAAATAATCGCCCATGGTACGCAAATTATCTGCTGTTCCATCTTTTACTTGCGCAGTCAGCAACTTCAAATTTCCAATTGGAACTGCCAAATCCAGAAGGTTTTCTACCGTTTCCGCGCTCTCTTTTGATTTCAATTGCTCTACCTGCCGGCGCAACTCCCGCAATTCTGTCATTGTCTGCACAACACGTTCTTCCAGATGATCAGGGGCTGTTTTCATGGCCTCTGCCAGGCGCATCATCTTTTGCTCTTGCTGGCGCATTTCTTCCAAAACGGCCTTCCCCACGCTTGCTTCGATACGCCGTACGCCAGCCGCCACAGAAAACTCGCTATGAACGCGGAAAGACCCAACCTTTGCAGTGTTGTCCAGATGGGTGCCGCCACACAATTCTACAGAATAATCTTCCATAGAAACCACGCGCACTATATCGCCGTATTTTTCGCCAAACAAAGCCGTTGCACCCAGCTTTTTTGCTTCCTCTTGGCTCATTTCCGCTGTCTCTACAGGAAGCCCCTCTAAAATCATATTATTTACTTCTGCTTCAATTTTTGCGGTTTCCTCTGGCGTAATGGCGGAAAAATGAGTGAAATCGAATCGCAAATGATCTGGCTCTACCAATGAACCAGCCTGTTCCACATGACTCCCTAAAACGTTACGCAACGCCCTTTGGAGCAAATGGGTGGCGCTGTGGGCACGCATCATCGCCTGGCGCCGTGGCCAATCAATTTCCGCTTGGACAAAATCGTCCACATGGAGCTCCCCTCCTGTGATAGAACCAACGTGCATCCATTTTCCGTCTTTTGACTTTTGCACATTTTCCACATGCAGCATTGCGGGGCCTGCTTTGATTACACCTTGATCCGCCATCTGCCCGCCGCTTTCCGCGTAAAATGGCGTTTTGTCTAAAATAACCACCGCTTCTTCCCCTGCGAAGGCAGAAGCGCGCAATTCCCCGTTGACCACCATTGCCAGAATCTTGGCTGTTTCTGCTCGACTGGTATATCCCGTAAAATTTGTTTTTGTCTGTTTGTCCAGCCCCAAATCCAGGCTTTCCCAGCCGAAATCACCCAATGCTGCAGTGGCGGCGCGTGCCCGCGCTCTCTGCAATTCCATTTCAGCATCAAATTCCTCTCGATTCACAGTCAGGCCCTTTTCCTCCAAAATCTCAATGGTCAGATCAATGGGGAAACCATATGTGTCGTATAATTTGAATGCATCACTGCCGGAAAGGACAGTTTCTCCCTTTTGCTCCATCGATTCCATCAGCTCAACCAAAATCTTTAGACCGGCGTCGATGGTCTGTGAAAAGCGCTCCTCTTCCATACGGATGATCCGAATGATATACTCTTTTTTCTCCTCCAGCTCTGGATAAGCCGCTTTACTCTCTGCAATCACTGTCTCACACACTTCATACAAGAAGGGGCGTTTCACACCAAGCAATCTCCCATGGCGGGCCGCCCGAC
>JAQWCP010000072.1 GCA_028705905.1 Oscillospiraceae bacterium | reverse complement strand
CCGTCATGCTCGGCTCTACGGAAACCACATTTTATACCATTGCCGTCTATTTTTGGCGCTGCGGGCATTTCCAAAACCCGGTATGCCGTTCCCGCCGCCCTATGTGCTGATTTTATAGGGTTTCTGGCAGCGGCATGGGCGGTGCGTCTCTTTTTCCATTGACTTAAAAATTCAACGCACCGGTGGTGGATGGCAACGGCATCCGCCTCCGGTGTTTTTTCTTTCCGCACATCCCATACCGTCCCTTACGACAGGGTAAGGGGAGCGAACGCTCCACCGGTCAATAGAGCCAAATTCTGAGGGGCCAAATCAATTTGATACCCGATTTTCCCGGCGCTGACAATGATGTTTTGGTTCTCTTTTGCGCTCTCATCAAAAAAGGTGGGGTATTTCTTCTTCATGCCAACGGGAGAGCACCCGCCCCGCACATAACCCGTCACTTTTGTGATGTCCGATACATGAATCATGGCAACAGATTTGACATTTGCCGCTTTCGCCGCCTTTTTGAGATCCAGTTCCTGGTTCACCGGAATCACAAAAACATAAAAATTCTGGTCAGCCCCTCGGGTCACCAATGTTTTAAACACGACACGGACATCTTGTCCCAAAAGTGCCGCAACCGTTTCTCCATCTACCGCTTCTTTCCCATGGGGATATTCATGGGTCAGATATGGAATGTTTTCCTTCTCCAAAATCCGCATCACATTGGTTTTGTGCTCGGACATAACGCTACACCTCCTCCTTTTTCGCCTGTTTCATCGAAAGAGAAAGGCGGTTTTGTTCCAAATCCACCCCCAGGATCAATACGGTCACAATGTCCCCCACCGAGACCACCTCCGACGGATGGCGGACAAACCGATCGCTCAATTCAGAAATGTGAACAAGGCCGTCTTGATGTACGCCCACATCGATGAATGCACCGAAATCGATGACGTTGCGCACCGTTCCCATAAGTGTCATCCCCGGCTTTAAATGTTTCAGCTCCATCACGTCACTGCGCAGCATGGGCGGTGGCAGCTCGTCTCGCGGGTCTCGCCCTGGCTTTGTCAGCTCCGCCGCGATATCGGACAAAGTGGGCACGCCCACCCCGCATTGCTCCGCCGCGCGCGCCAGGCCGAAGGCCTCCAGCCGGTCCTGCAACTGTGTGCATTCACCCGCTTTTACGTCATCCAGCGTATATTGGCACAACGTCAGCAAAGACTCCGCCACCTGATATGATTCCGGGTGGACGCCAGTGTGGTCCAGCACCTGCTGGCTTTCCGGCACCCGCAAAAACCCGGCGCACTGCAAAAACGCCTTTGGCCCCAGCTTTGGCACTTTTAAAAGCTGCTTCCTAAGGGTAAATGCGCCGTGTTCCTCCCGATATGCCACAATATTCTTGGCCGTCGCCGCTGTCAGGCCGGCCACTCGGTTGAGCAGGGGGGCGGACGCCGTGTTCAGATCTACCCCCACGCGGTTGACACAATCTTCCACCACGCCGCTCAGCGCTTCATCCAGTTGCTTTTGGGGCAGGTCATGCTGATATTGTCCAACGCCAATGGCTTTTGGGTCAATTTTGACAAGCTCTGCCAAAGGATCCAACAGCCTTCTGGCGATGGACACCGCACTGCGCAGAGAAACGTCGTACTCCGGAAACTCCTCCGCCGCCAATTTGGAGGCGGAATAGACGGACGCGCCCGCTTCACTTACCACCATGTAAGAGACTGGCCGGTCCAGCTCCTTTCGGACATCTGCCACAAAAAACTCCGCCTCTTTCGAGGCAGTCCCGTTTCCAATGGAAATCACATCCACCTGATGGGTTTCAATCAGTTGTTTCATCTTGGCCGCCGCCTCTTGCGTTTTGTTATGAGGGGGCGTAGGGTAAATCACACCGGTGTCAAGCACCTTCCCTGTTTCGTCTATCACAGCCAGTTTGCACCCGGTGCGGTAGGCAGGGTCTAGACCCAGTGCCCGTTTCCCTTTCACAGGCGGCTGCATCAGAAGGGGCTTTAAATTCAGCGCGAACACATGGATGGCGCCTTCACTGGCTTTTTCCGTCAGCATATTGCGAATCTCCCGCTCCACGGATGAAAAGATCAGCCGAGACCAGGCATCTTCGGCAGACGCCTGTACCAAATCAGCCCCAAAGTGGCCCGGTTTGACCACACGCTTCGTGATGAGCTGCAACGCCCACTCCGGATCGATGGAGATGCCACATTTTAAAAATCCTTCCCTCTCTCCCCGGTTGATGGCCAGAATTTGATGGCCCTGAAGCTTGGCAACTGGCTGTTCAAACGCATAGTACAGTCGGTAAACCGAGTCTTCCTCTGTTGCCTGTTTGGACTGTAATTTCCCCTGATTCCAAAATAAGGCGCGCAGCATCTTTCGAATTTGCGCGTCCTCCGCAATCCATTCGGCTATGATGTCAGAAGCACCGGCAAGGGCTTCCTCCGCACTTGCAACGCCGGCCTCTTCCAAAACGAAATCCGCCGCCAGATCAGCAGGCGAACGGCCCATTCCCTCTTGGGCAAACAGCAGCTCTGCCAGTGGCTCCAACCCCCGCTCTTTTGCGGCAGATGCGCGGGTGCGCCGTTTTTGCTTAAAGGGGCGGTACAAATCTTCCACTTCTGCCAGGGTGGACGCCCGGTCAATGGCGATGTTTAATTCGTCTGTCAGCTTGTCCTGACTTTGAATGGCAGCCTTCACTTCTTCGCGGCGGGCGTCCAGATTGCGGAGGTATTGCAATCGCTCCACCAGCGTACGGATGGTTTGGTCATCCATTGTACCATGCATTTCTTTCCGATAACGCGCGATGAAGGGAATGGTATTCCCTTCATCGATCAACCGTATCACGTTTTCAACATGTTCTTGCTTTTGTTTCAGTTCATTTGCCAAAATATGTGCAATATCTTCCATGAAAACTCCCTTGATGTTCTGTCTTATTCATCAAACAGAATATTGTCAATACCATGCTGTTCAAATTCTACAATATAGGCATCAATCCGATTGGCCAGCTCTTCATAACTGTCCGGGCTCACCGCTTCTTCTTCCATGTCACGGCGTGCCAATTCTTCCGCCAGAATTTCAAAAAACGCGGTATTTTCGTAATCCAAAATGGCCTCGTGAATGCCGCCCTCTACAAACGCCCGGGACGGAACCACTTCTCCGCCGCACGTTTCCGCCAGCACCTGCATGCCCTGAAGCGCCGCTTGTTCAAACAAAAGGCTTTCTACTTCGTCATAGTCCCGGAATCGATCTTCTCCTCGGGTGGAATTGAGTATCCAATTCCCAATATACACCATATCCAAAAGCCGCCGATATTGTTTTTTCGTTAATCTGAGTTCCATAGCCAACCCTCCTTTGTCTGCTTGGCTTCACCGCACCCCGGTGAATGTTGTGTTTCCAGTGTAGTATATGCAAAAATCCCACTCGGGATTTTTGCGCTGTTTTATTTCTGATTTGCCTTTTGCTGCATGTACGCTTGCAGCCACGGCCCTGTTTCTGCGTCCTGGGCGGAAAATTCCAACGTGGCCTCTAAAAAACCAATGGGATTGCCTGTATCATACCGGCGGCCCTCGAAATCCACCGCCACCATTGGTGTTTGCCGGCATAGCTTTTGCAGCGCATCCGTCAACTGGATTTCACCCCCGTACCCCGGCTCCAGGTGATCAATGATGTCGAAAATATCCGGCGTCAGAACGTAACGGCCTAAGATGGCATAGTTGGAAAACGCTTCTCCTTTTTTGGGCTTTTCCACCATGTCTGTCGCTTTGAAAATACGCGGCTCCAGCGGCTCCACCTTGACGGATGAATAGCGGGAGAGGGCATCGTCAGCAACCTGCTGGACCCCCAAAGCAGATGCCTTATATTTTTCTGCAGCGTCTATGAGCTGGCGCAGCACCGGTTTTTCTGCCTGCATAATATCATCGCCCAAAAGCACCGCAAACGGTTCGTTTCCCACAAACCCTTTTGCTTTGCCCACGGCGTGACCCAATCCTTTGGCTTCTTTTTGCCGAATGAAGTAAAAATTGGCCAGATCGGCGGGGTTGCGGACTGCGGCCAGTTCTTCCGCCTTGCCAGACGCCGCCAGTTTTCCTTCCAATTCGGGGTAATAATCAAAATAATCATCAATGGCCGATTTGCCCCGGTTGGTGATAATCAAGATATCTTCAATACCAGAGGCCACCGCCTCTTCGATAATATATTGTAGAACAGGTTTTCCCGCCAGATAGAGCAGTTCCTTCGGCACGCTCTTTGTCGCCGGCAACATTCGGGTGCCCCACCCCGCTGCGGGAATGACTGCTTTTTTTACTTTCATATTCTCCTCTCTTTCTCAAATGGGAACCAACGGTTTGACTTTGTCAGCTTCCCTTCTTACGTTATTGTTTTCATTCAAATTCTCTCTTCAACCGATGAAAGATAGATAGCTTCGGCAGCACCAGGAGCAGCGGAAGCCCCAGTATGTAACAAGCTGCCAATTCCCCGGCGGCCACCTGCACGCCGTATAAGCCAAACGCCCCCCAGAAGTTGGAGGGGGCGCCCACATAGGCCAACATCGCCCCGATGACAATACCATTCCAAATGACCGGTGGCAACGGCGCAAGCCACTTGATGTGGATTTTCGCTGTACACAGTGCCGCCAGCAATGTGGCAAGAGACCCACAAACCAGGTCTAAAATGCCATACCCCCCGATTAAATTGGAGAGCAGGCATCCCACAAACAGCCCCCACGCGGTAGAGGGAAAATAAAAGGGCAGCACACAGAGCGCCTCTGAAATCCTGCACTGAACCGGCCCAAATGAAATGGGGAGAAATGCTATGGTCAAAACCAAATAAGCTGCCCCCACCACCGCCGACAAGGCCAGCTTTTTGGTGGAAAATGCGTCGTTTAATACACCTTTCAACTTCTTCACGATCTCCAAACATCATTATTTAAACAGAAAGGAGTGCTCTGATCTGGTACCCGTTTCCATCACACGTCCATTTCTTTCGCCCCATTTTACCACGCCTTGTTGCAAAAATCCACTCTTTTTCCTTTTCTCTTCTTCTGCCGCATTTTTCCCCAAAATGGGCGGGAAATGCAATGCATTTCCCGCCCGGTTTTGAAGCTGACGATAAAGAGAGTTTAAGATGCTATTGAATTTCAATCTTCTTTGCAGGCATCTTGGACTCCGCTGCGGTTTTTGGCAGCTTCACTTTCAAAATCCCATTCTGATATGACGCCGTGATCTGGTCTGCATGGATCCCATCCAGACTAAAGCTGCGAGACAAGGAGCCATATCTCCGCTCCCGGCGTATAAAATTCTGATCCTTCTGTTCTTGGTCCATTTGATGGCTGGCCCGGATGGTCAGGTACCCTTCTTCTACATCCAGTTGAATGTCCTTTTTTGCAAAGCCCGGAAGTTCTGCCTGCAGTGTGAATTCCGTTTCGTCTTCTATGATATCCGTACGAAATCTGGTGAATTCATCTACCAGATTCCCCCATAAGCTCTGTTCCATTCGATCCAAATAGCGAAACAAATTTTTCTCTCCTCTATCCACTGGAGTGAGTCCATACATGATTTCTTCCTCCTGTCAATCAATCTATATTACATAAAATTCGTCAGATCGCCAAAATATGATAAACGTGAATTTGATGCGCTCCGGCCTTCTTTGTCCACACCACAGCCACAATACATTGTCCTTTGTGGAAAGACACGATGAAGTCCCGCCTTTCATAATCTCCTTTTTTACTTTTTTTATGATTTCCAATTTTTGAAGTCATCATTTCTTGTGCATTGTTCTGATTTTAAAAAAGCTGTTCCTTTTTTTACGTTTTGTTGATATACTAAACATATAGAATATACAAAAAGTGAGAGATCGCATGAATTTATGTAATCGTCTGGATGTGCAGGCGTTGTTGTCCAGGCACGGATTTCGTTTTTCGAAGTCCATGGGGCAAAATTTTCTCATGGACCCAGCCGTTCCCATCCGCATTGCAGAAGAAGCAGGTTTGGATGCGTCTGTTGGTGTCTTGGAAATCGGTCCCGGCATCGGCGCTTTGACTGTAGAACTAGCCAAGCACGCTGGGCGCGTCACCGCAGTGGAGCTCGACCGGTCGCTGCTCCCCTTGCTGGCGGAAACGCTTGCCCCATACCCCAATGCCAATGTTGTCAATGGGAATATCTTGGATGTCAATTTAAAAGAGCTGGTTTCCAGCTCTTTTCCCGGTTTGACACCTGTGGTCTGCGCCAATCTGCCCTACAACATTACTTCCCCTGTGCTATCCGCGCTGGTTGACGCCGGCTGTTTCCAGCGCATCACCGTTATGGTGCAAAAAGAAGTGGCCCTTCGCATCTGCGCCAGGGCCGGCACATCAGACTACGGTTCATTTTCCGTCTACATGCAGTACCATATGCAGCCGGAATTGCTCTTTGACGTGCCGCCAGAGTCGTTTCTGCCGGCGCCAAAGGTCACTTCTTCTGTGGTGACCATGACACCCCATAAAACGCCCCCTGCATATGTGGAGAACGAGACGCTTTTTTTCAAGGTGGTCAAAGCTGCCTTCGGGCAACGGCGTAAAACGTTGCTCAACGCGCTCCACTCCGTATTTGGAAGTCATCTTTCCAAGTCAGATTTGCAGCAAATGCTTGCATCTTGCGGGCTTCCGTTGGATATCCGCGGCGAGCGGTTGGATATCCCCGCATTTGCTGCACTCACTGCCAATCTGCAATCGGCACTTTCCACCTGATCATCTGATTCCATCTCTTGCGATACAACACGGATAGTTTCTGTGAACGATAGACATTGAGAAATTGAGGAGGGTAAACCATGGACTTAACGGACAATCCGTCTTTGTTGGGTTGGGTTGATGAAATCGCAGCCCGCACCAAGCCGGATCAAATCGTTTGGATTGACGGCAGTAACGAACAACTGGAGCAATTGCGGGCAGAAGGCTGCTCCACAGGTGAGCTTTTCAAATTAAACGAAACATTACATCCCGGCTGCTACCTGCATCGTACCACGCCCAATGATGTGGCTCGTGTCGAGGGCCGCACATTTATCTGCTGCAAAGAAGAGAAAGATGCAGGGCCCACCAACCATTGGATGGCACCGGACAAAATGTATGAGAAGCTCTATTCTCTGTATGAGGGCGCCATGAAAGGGCGCACCATGTACGTCATTCCGTACGCTATGGGCGTCATTGGCTCACCGTTCACCAAATACGGCATCGAACTCACCGACTCCATCTATGTGGTTCTCAGCATGGCCATCATGACCCGTGTTGGCCGCCTTGTTTTGGATGCTTTGGGCCAGTCTAAAGATTATATCAAAGGCGTCCATTCCTTGGCACAACTCAATGAA
>JAQWCP010000071.1 GCA_028705905.1 Oscillospiraceae bacterium | reverse complement strand
GGCGGGGCAGCTTGCGGGATGACAAAGGAAGCATCGATGCGCCCATCGGCCGGCACCCCACACAGAGAAAGAAAATGGCAGTTACGCCAATGCACTCCAAACCCGCTGTCACCCATTACGAAGTGCTGGCCCGTTACCCGGGGTATACGCATGTCCGCTGCCGCCTGGAAACCGGCCGCACCCATCAGATCCGGGTGCATATGGCCCAAATGGGCCATCCCCTTTTGGGTGATACTGTCTATGGAGACAAGCGGCCCGTCCCGGGCCTTTCCGGCCAGTGCCTGCATGCAAAGTCCATCCGGTTTCTCCATCCCCGCACGGGGCAACATATGGAATTTTCCTGCCCTCTCCCTGCCGATTTTCAAAAGATCTTGACAAAATTAGACCAAAACGGTAAGATAGAGCGGTAAATAAATAGGGGGGCTGAACGGCATGTTCGGCTGAGATGGAAGCAAACAGCAGCTTCTGGACCCTGGGACCTGATCCGGGTAATGCCGGCGTAGGAAGACAAGTGACGTCATTGTGCTATTCTATGCCACGTGATACCCAGGTCGGGTATCACGTTTTTTATTTTGAAAGGAGAATCTCTATGCGTTCACTCAATTCGCGTCTGCAACCGCTCTGTGAATCTGCCCTGCTGCTGGCCCTGGGCTTTGTTCTGAGCTTTTGCAAAATTTATCAAATGCCAAACGGCGGCTCCATCACCATTGCGTCTATGCTCCCCGTCATTCTCATCGGCATCCGGTGGGGTCTTGGGTGGGGCTTTGGCTCCGCGATCGTCTTTTCCTTTTTGCAGTTTCTAACCGGCATCTACGCCATCGCCCCACTCGCCCTGATTTTGGACTATGTGGTTGCATATGGCGTCCTGGGCTTTTCCGGTTTCTTCAAAGGAAAAAAATATGGCCTGATTCCTGCAACCATTATTTGCGGTTCGCTCCGTTTTGTGGTACACTGGATCTCAGGCGCAACCGTATGGGCTTCCACATTGCCAGAGGCCCTGCCGGTCTGGTACGGGTCCCTTCTGTATAATATCAGCTATATGCTGCCGGAAATTGGATTCACCGTGCTGGTTGCCATAGTGATTTGTGTCCCGCTCCAGAAGTTCTGGCTGTTCCGGGAACCTGTAAAGGAATGAATGTTGCTTGGGTAAGTTTCACGGCGTTTTGCTGGTCAGCGATTTTGATGATACATTGATTGGTTCCAGTCTCGCTCTTTCCGACGAAAACAGAGCGGCTATTTTGCGGTTCATGAAGGAAGGTGGCCGGTTCACCATTGCCACGGGGCGCTCCCATCTGACGTTTGTCCCCCAGGTACCAATGGTGCCGATGAACGCGCCGGTTGTGCTTTCCAACGGCGCCGCACTATACGATTTTCAAACAGACCGGCTTTTGTTTCAGTCCACTTTGCCAACGCGGGTTGTATCCGATCTTTACGAGGTCATTGGGCAATTTCCGGATATCGGATTCGAAGCGTACCACGGAGAGGAAATGTATGCCTTCCAGCCCAATCAAATTACGCGAAACCACGCCAAAAAGGTGGGCATCTCTTACACCACTTGTACCGATCCCGCGCAAATACCACAGCCGTTGGTCAAAGTGATTTTTCAGCAGCATACGGGCCTGCTGCGTCAAGTGCAAGCTTATATCCGGGAACGATGGTCTGATGTTTATGAAATCATCTTTTCCAATCGTCATCTGCTGGAATTGACCGCTTTAGGCAGCACCAAAGGAGAGCAAGTCCGCCGGCTTACCCGGCTTTTGAGCATCGATCTGGCGCATCTCTATTGCGTGGGGGATAACCAAAATGATCTTCCCATGCTGGAGCTGGCCAAAATTGGCTTTTGCCCCGCTGATGCCGCGGAAGAAGTGCAAAGCAAGCCCTTTGTCCAAAGGGTCTCTTCTTCCGACGATCATTGCATCGCGGACGTAATTTCCCGTCTAACCCAATTGTATTAAATCGAACCAATGAAAAACAAACAGCACAGCCGAATCCAAACATTTGGATTCGGCTGTGCTGTTTGCAAAAGAATCAGGATTCCTGCACCGTCGGGGCGGCATCTGGCTTTGGCCCAGTTCCCTCACACAGTGGGGAAGAAGTAAACTCATATTTTTTCCGGTATCGGGCCAAAAACCCTATGCTGATGAGACAAGATACAAACTCTGCCACAGGGACAGCCAACCAAAGGCCATCTGCCCCCATGAACTGCGGCAGCAACAGAAGCGAAAGCACCAAACAGACAAACGTACGCAGGAAAGAGATGATTGCGGACACCTTCCCGTTGTGCAAGGCCGTGAACAAGCCGGACGTGTAGATGTTAAACCCGGCAAACAAGTAGCTGACAGCAAATAACAAAAACCCATGAAGTGCCAGGGGGAAAATATCACTTCCCTTTCGAATGTAAACAGATACAATGGGCCCTGCCAACAGATAAGAAACGGCAACGACGATTCCCGTCATCAGAAGGACGATACCCGTGCTGTAACGGAACAAGGCGTTCAGCCGCCTCTTGTTCCCGCTCCCCAGATTGAAGCTGAAAATGGGGCTTGCACCGCCGATGAATCCCATGAATACGGCAGTCAGAAAAAACTGGGCATATAGAATCACCGTAACAGCCGCCACTCCCGCTTCTCCCATATAGTGCAGAGCCAGTTTGTTGAACAAAATGGTGGTAACCGATACGGACAAATTGCTGACCATTTCAGAGGAGCCGTTAAAGCAGGAAAATCCCAGCATTTTCACCCGGAACCGTGGCCGGACAAAATACAGACTGCCCTTTCTCTGGAACAGGAAATAGAAAAGTCCCGGTGTGGCGGCAATGGCATATCCCGCCGCCGTACCCCAGGCAGAGCCTCGAATACCCATCTGAAACTGCGTGATAAAAAGATAGTCCAGAACAATATTGCTCACACCGGACAGCGCTGTCAGGGAAAAACCAAGCCCAGGCTTACCCGCTGTGATAAAAAAGGAGGAAAGCCCGATCTGCAACACGGCCAGCGGCATAAACGGAATTAAAGTGGCCAGATACCCCAAGCAGTCATCATACAGAACCGGCGTCGCCCCCAAAAACCTCAGAAGCGGCTCCATGAACAGCAAACTCAGACCAGAAAGAACCACGCCCAGCGCCGCCGCCGACAGCATGATCACCGTAAAATCCTCTTTTGCCTCCTGCTGCTTTCCTGCTCCCATCTTACGTGCTACAACCGCACTGCCTCCCGTGGAAAACATCAATGTAACAGCCAGGATCACACTGATCACCGGATACACAATATTCATCGCCGCCAAGGCGTTTTCCCCAACGAAGTTGGCAATAAAAATAGAGTCTACCATCTGATAGAGAGACAGAAACAGTAAACTCATCATGCTGGGAATCGTATATCGGAACAGTGATAGCGCACCGTACTCTCGATTCAAACGATTGGCCATGATTGATCCCCTTCCTCTTCTTGACCCATCCTTGTTTCCATGCTATTATAAACCTTACAGTTACTGTAAGGTCAAGAGAAGAAAGCGTGAATCATATGAACCAACACCTCACCATCGGGCAGCTTGCAAAACTCCATGGAATCAATAAACGGACGCTCCATTATTATGACCAAATCGGCCTGTTTTCTCCCAATTTCAAAGGTGAAAACGGCTATCGTTACTATACATTGGACCAAACATCCGATTTGGAGCTGATTCTGGCCTTTCGCGAATTGGGTATGTCCATTTCAGAGACGCAGGCCGCCATCCACTGTGGCGTGGGTACCGTGGATGAGCTCCTCACGGATAAGATTGCGGATATTGATGCCAAAATCGAACATCTGCAAAGTATGAAACGTCTGCTGAGCGCCAAGCAGGAATTGTCTGCCCTTTCGAAAACAGTCACATTGAACAAAATCGAGTCTGTCTTCTGTGAAGAGGAGCGTTTCGTTTTAAGCGATCAGATCATCGGAACGGAAAACGAGATGTATTACATCGCAATGGGAGAGCTGTTGCATAGAGACCGGCGGTACCGGCTGTTCAACCATGATTATGGCATTATGCTCTCCGGTGAAAAAATTATGGCAGGGCAGTTTGCAAACTACGACCGCCTGTATATGAAACCCAGCCTTCCCAAAGGGAAGAATCTGTTTCGGCGGCCCTCCGGGCAGTATCTGCGCATGGTTGTCAAAGGAAACTGGGATAAACTGCCGCCTGCCTATCAAACGCTGCGGGATTATGCACAAGAACATCAGCTACAATTGGTGGGGTATGCCTATGAGCGGGGATTAAACGAAACCCTTGGCACAAATATGGACGAATCTGTCACGGAGATCCTGATCCGGTGGGTTCCCCGCTCTTCGGAAAGCTGACTGGTCCGGGACAGGAAAAAACCGGTGCCTGCTTCATGCATGAAGCAGGCGCCGGTTCCAGTACAGGGGGATCAAAGGGCAAATTCCGCTTGTATCTTGCGGCGGGCAGCCAATTCCAGAAGATCCACCGCGCCGTCAATGCTCAAAACACTGGTATCCAGCGTAATGGCGTAATTGGTAAGACTCCCCCACTTCTGGCTGGAGTAATAATTGTAATAATTGGCCCGTTGTTTATCCAGCTTGCGGACAATTTCCTCGGCTTTTGCCGGCTCTTTGTCATACTCTTTTGCAATTCTGACCACGCGGTCTTTGAGATTCCCATGCACAAACACACTGATCAACGATTTCTCTTCCCGTAAAATGTAGTCTGCACAACGGCCCACAATGACGCAAGATCCCTCTGCCGCTACCTTTCGAATGAATTCCGCAGATGCAAAAAAGACTTTATCGTTGATCGAACTCTCCAGCACCCCTGTCTGCCCGCCCAGCGGAAAGGTCCCCATGGACAAAGCATACAGCAAACTGTTTGTTGCTGTTTCATCCACGTGTTCGAACACGCTGGGGTCTATTCCGCTTTCTTTTGCCGCCATTTCGATCAATTTCCTATCGTAGAAAGGAACGCCCAACCTGTCAGCCAAACGTCTCCCGATCTCCCTGCCCCCACTTCCGCATTGCCTTCCTATGGTGACGATTGCTTTTCCCATGTATATCCGTCCTTTCTTGCGGCAGCGCCGACTGCTGCCCGGCGCTGTCTTGATGGTTTTATCATATAGAAAAATCCAGCTTCTGTCAATGGCAGAAGCCGGACGATCCATTGCTTTTCCTCGACCTTTTTGTACTTCTTTCCATCCCCATTCAGGGATTCCGTTAATCCAGCAGCATGGTAATATCTTCTAGCCCCAGTCCTTTTTGCAATGCCAAATTGATTCCATATCCCACAACTTTGGCCAGGTCCGCCACTTGTGCGTCGATATCCTTTGGTGTTACCAAAAGGCCGCCCGCCTGTTTTTCCAGCGCCTGTTCGTCCAAATCATCAACCCCCGCCTTGCTGGCGATATCTGCCGTCAGCGTACCGGCATCCACCACCGTGGGAACGCCAATGGCAATGACCGGAATTCCCATGGTCTTTTGGCTCAATTCCGCGCGGCTGTTCCCAACCCCGGAGCCGGGTATAATCCCGCTGTCTGTTATCTGCACAGTATTGCAAATCCGGTCTACCGCACGGGACGTGAGGGCGTCCGCCACGATGATGCAAATAGGCTGCACTTTGTCTGCCACGCCTTTGATCAGTTCCCCGCTCTCCACACCTGTCGTGCCCAGGACGCCTGCCGCAACAGCCGATACAGAGCGAAACGACCCAAATTGCTCTGGCAGCTGCGCCACCAGATGCCGGGTCGCCAGCGTGTGAGAGACCACCAAGGGCCCAATGGCATCCGGGGTAATGGCACGGTTGCCAAGCCCCGCAACCAAAATGGGGCCATTCCCCTCTTGCGGCAAAAGCCGATCCAGCTCTGTGGCAAGGGCGCGGGCTGCGCGGCCAAAGGCATCTTCTTCCCGCCGCATCAGTCCCTTGAGGGTAATCGTAATATAGGTTCCCACCGGCTTTTCCAGCGCCTTGGCGCCTGCCTCATCCAAAATTTCCACTGTGGTGATGTGATACCCTTCCCGCAGCTCGTCCCAAGCCTTGACCCCTTTTAATTTGGTTTCTTCTCCTGCCGATTCCGTAAACAGCTCTTTTGCCTCAACCGCCAGGTCTGTCCGACGTTTTTGCATATGATCCTCCTCTTTCTCATGCCATTGCAGTTTGCTTCTAGTTTCCGCATTTGAAAAAAAGATATGTGAAAAAGAAGAAAAAAGGAAAAAAGTTATTGCATTTTCTGCAAACCGATGGTATTATATATATCTGCGTGGAGTTTCTATCCACAGCAAATATGCGACCGGAGGAGGTGGATGGTTTGCCAAATATCAAGTCTGCCAAAAAGCGTGTATTGGTATCTGAAACCAAAGCCGCGAAAAACAAAGTGGCAAAGTCGAACCTGAAAACTTGCCTGAAAAAATTTGACGTGGCGGTGGCGGCAGGCAACCGCGCCGAGGCCGAAAGCGCGTATGCTACGGCAGTCAAAAAGGTTGATCAGGCGGTTGGCAAGGGGCTGTTGCACAAGAATACAGCCGCCCGCAGAAAGAGCAGCATTACACGAAAGCTCAATCGGATTGCCGGTTAATTGAAGTGTAAAAACAAAGGCAGGAAGAGTGCTTCCTGCCTTTGTTTTTTAAACCCCGCCAATGTTAGAAAGGACGGAGTAAACCATGAAATGGAAAAACGGATTGATTTCCCTCGCCATGATCATTGTGATGGTCGGCGTTTCAGAGCTGTTTCAAAGTCCCGCCATCATCTTCCCGGAAGTTGCGGCACTCACCATCGGCGGATGGATGATGGCGCGTCAACCCTGGCAGGCATCCAAAAGTATGCTCGTCATTTTGATGACCGTTTCCGCGTTGGTTGGCGTCTGCCTTGTGCGGCTGCCCATGTCTATGGTCACACAAATCTGCCTTGCATTTGTTTTTGCCGCTTTAGTGCTCACACTGACAAAAACATCCATTACACCCATCATTTCCGCTGGCATTTTGCCCGTGCTGCTACAGGAAGCCAGTTTTGTGTATGTTTTTTCTGTGGCCCTCACATCCATCGTCATCGTTATCGTCAGATATTTCTTGGAACAAAAAGAGTGGGTCACCCCCCACGCATACCACCCCGTTGAAACGCACGTGGAAGAGTCGGCGCATAAATGGCTCCGCCTTTTGGCCGGACTTTTTGTAGTTTCTCTCATCGCCATTCTGCTGAATGCGTATTATATCATCGCTCCACCGCTCATTGTTACCTTTGTGGAGCTTTATGACCCACATTCCCGGTGGCGGCGCGCCCCTCTTTCTGTCTGGTGCCTGCTCACTGCCGGCGCAATCATCGGCGCCCTTTGTCGATTTTTGTTCTCCATCTGTCTGGGCCTGCCCGTTACGTTGTGTGCCGCTTTGGCGTTTGTTCTTCTCTTTTTCGTCTTTCGCGGATTTCGT
>JAQWCP010000070.1 GCA_028705905.1 Oscillospiraceae bacterium | reverse complement strand
GTCACAGCCCCGATCTGCAAGGGCCTCCAACACGCTCTTTGTAACGCCCAAATCCAGCAGCGCCACCTTTTTGCCAGGCCCTTCCAACCGCCGGATTTCCCGAGTTGTCACCTGAGCCACCAGAGATTCTTCTTTGTGCGCCCGCAAAGATTCCATCATCGTTTGCACAGAAAAAGACTCCGCAAAGGTCAGCATTGCTCTCATCGTGCCCTGACTGCGGAGTATACGGGTCAACGCGCGGGTATCCACGCCGCTGATCCCGGGAATCTCATACTGCTTCAAATAGTCATTCAATGTGCCGGTGCAACGGAAATTGCTCCCCCTTGGGGCCAAATGACGCACCACCAATGCGGAAATCCAGGGCCTCGCCGATTCGCCGTCCCCTGCACATACGCCATAATTCCCAACCAGCGGATACGTCATCACAACCCCTTGTCCCGCGTAGGCAGGGTTCGTGATCATCTCCTGATATCCTGTCATGGAATTGTTGCAAACCAAATGGAACATCCGCTCACGGGGCGCGCCAATGGACTCCCCGGAAAAGGTCATTCCATTTTCCAGCAAAAGAGTTGCTTTCATCCGAATGTTCTCCCGCCTCTTGGCAGGTCACCCCGCCAAATTCAATGTACTTCCTTATACGCCTATTGTTTGAAATTGTACCTGAAATACAGCCAAAACGCAACACCATTTCCCTTTCAATCCCCGCTCTGCTTCATTTCTGTCAAGTATGACGGATTCCGGTAAAAAACGTCCGGTTTATTTTGTCGGAATATCCTTCCTTTATTCTGGAGATACTGTATACACTGGATATCTAAGATGAAAGGAGGTTTTTCCCATCGCCATCGCGTTTTTCCGAACGGTGATCCTCTACCTGCTCCTGATCATTGGCATCCGCTTGATGGGCAAGCATCAGGTGGGAGAATTGGAGCCTTCCGAGCTGGTTCTCGCCATGCTCATTTCCGACCTTGCCTCTGTCCCTATGCAGGATTTCGGCATTCCTTTGCTAAACGGCGTGATCCCCATCATAACGCTACTTGCCATTACCATGATTTTGTCCGTACTCACCGTACACAGCCTGCGCATGCGCACCCTCATCTGCGGACGGCCTAGTATCATCGTAGAGCGGGGCCGTCTAAAACAGACGGAAATGAAAAAAAATCGGTTTACCGTCGACGAGCTGATGGAGGAACTGCGCCAGCAGGGTGTCACAGATATCTCCACCGTGGAATTTGCCATTTTAGAGACCAGCGGACAGCTCTCTGTCCTTCTGTTCCCAGAATACCAGACCATCACCAGCGGTCGATTCCCACCCGTTTCAGACGGCGGGGGGCTGCCCATTCCCCTCATCAACGATGGACGGCTGATCCTGGAGAATCTCAAGCTGCGGGGGGTGGATGAAACTTGGCTCAAACAGCAGATTTCCATGCGGGGGTTTTCTCGGTATGAGGAAATTTTCCTGCTCACAGTGGATCAGGACCTGCGGGTCTATTTCTCCCCCAAGGAGGTATCTTCTTGAAACGACTTTGGATCGCTGTCGTGGTGCTGTTTTTGGTTCTCGCGGCATCTCTTGTCAACAACCATGCGTTATATCGCATCACCAGCGATATGACTGAATCGCTAGAACAGGCGGAAAAGAGCTTTCAGGCTGGCAACACCCACCAGGCCTTGCTCCTGACGCAACTGGCCCGTCAAAAATGGGAGCAGTCCAGCGGATATTTATACACCGTCCTCCACCATACGGAAAGCGACGCCGTTTTGGTTTTGTTTACCCAAGCACAACATTATCTGGAACAAAAAAACCCAGGAAGAGAATACCCCGTTTGTAACGCAGCCCTGATCACCCAGATTGAACTACTCTATGAAATGGAACGGCTCAATCTGAAAAACTTATTGTAAGCCTCCCATTTTTCTCACCGATGGCGCACTGTGGTTCAGTGCACCATCGGCTTTTTTCTTTCTTATCAAAAACGAGAAAGAACAATGGCAAAATGTCGCAACTTGTTGTATAATAGAACAGTTCTATATTTCATCTCAAGCAGACGTCTTTTCGGCGTTTCACACCACATGGAGGAACAAATGAAGACACTAGAAGAAACAAAAGCGGACGTAGTGCAGAAAACGTCCTTCTTTCCCTCCTTTGCCAGCGGACTGAACGTTTACAAGCTGATCTGGATTTTTACCATTGGCTCTGTACTCGGCTATCTCCTGGAAACCGCCTGGTTCTTTTTGCAGAGCGGGCATTACATTTGCCGGCAGGGAGTTGTATTTGGCCCCATCAGCGAAATCTATGGGTTCGGCGCCGTTCTCCTCACATTGGCTCTTTACCGGATTCGAAACAAAAATGCCATTTGGATTTTCCTGTTCAGCGGCATTCTGGGCGCCTCTTTCGAATATTTTTGCTCCTTTTTCCAGGAAAAGCTCTGTGGGACCATCTCCTGGGACTACAGCGATCAGCCCTTTAACCTCCATGGCAGAACCAGTCTGGCCTTTGTGGTGGTCTGGGGGGTTTTGGGTCTCATCTTCATCAAACATATGTATCCGTTTCTCAGTAATCTGATTGAAAAAATCCCAAACCAAATTGGAAAAGTACTTACCATTGGTATTGCAATTTTCATGACCCTGGATCTGGGCATTTCCGGCCTTGCCATCTGGCGGCAGACCCAGCGTCGGGCTGATATCCCAAGCACCAATTTCATCACCCACTGGTTGGACGCCTGGTTCCAGGATGAGTTCCTGGATCAGATTTACACAGGCGTCACGGTCATCGGAGAGGAAGAGGTGCCTGATGCGTTGCCCTCTGGCTCACCGCCCCAAGCTGCTTAGAAAAATGGGGCAACACAGGAGCAGCTGCGAAACCCGGAATCCACTGTTGCGATGAAGCAAAAAACGGCGTCTGGACGTTTTCTCCAGCGCCGCTTTCTTTTTCCCTGCAAGGGACATCCACCACCTTTTGCCCCTCTGCAATCCAATGAAACTGCTCATCTTTCTTCTCCACGGTGAGAGGCCTTTTGCCCTGTGAAATATATGATAAAAGAGGCCTGTATATCAACAAATCGATTGCGCAACTTTGCTGTTTGTGGTAATATAAAAATGAAGGGAGGTAGATGACATGTTAGACGAGCGGATTTTATACAATCAGTGGATTGGTGCACTGCTGCGCTGCCCAGAATGCGGCGCATGGATGGGAGACGACGGGAGATGTGAAAATCAAGACTGTGACTATCATTGGCATCCCCTCCGCCTCGATGAAATGATCCGCGAAGAAATGGAATACGAACCGTAATCTTCACAGGACGAAGGACAGCCGCCAAGGGAATTCCCTTGGCGGCTGTTCTTTATTTTTCCAATCAGCTTACCGAATGGACATCACTTCATAGTCCTGCGCCTCCACGGTCTGTTTGAGCACTTCGTCCGACACAGCTCCCTTGAGTGTTACCACGGCAGTTCCATCCGCATGGTTCACCACGGCCTCCACCACCTCCGGCAGCGCCTCCAGGCTCTTTTTCACCCGACCCTCACAGTGGGCACACATCATGCCACGGATCTCCAGTGTCTTCTCCATCGAAATTGCCTCCTTCCTTTTGCGCTTTTGTTTTTGTGTTTTATCATGCTTGGCATCACGGGGGGAGAACCAATTCAGCCGCAGGGCGTTGACCACCACGCAAAAACTGGACAAGCTCATGGCCGCCGCACCAAACATAGGATTGAGTTTCCAGCCAAAAAGCGGAAACCACACGCCGGCCGCCAGCGGGATACCAATGACGTTGTAGAAAAAAGCCCAGAACAGGTTTTCATGGATGTTACGCAGCGTTGCACGGCCAAGGCGAATGGCGGCCGGCACATCGCTCAACCGGCTTTTGACCAAAACCACGTCCGCCGCGTCAATGGCGATGTCTGTCCCTGCACCAATGGCTACCCCAATGTCCGCCCTCGTCAGGGCCGGGGCGTCATTGATCCCGTCTCCTACCATGGCCACCATTCCACTTTTCTGCAACGAACGAATGACGGCTTCCTTCTCATCCGGCAGAACACCCGCAATCACTTCGTCCACCCCCGCCTTGATGCCAATGGCCTTGGCCGTCCGCTCGTTGTCGCCTGTCACCATGACAACACGAACGCCCATATTCCGGAGTGCCAGGATCGCTTGGGGGCTATCTTCTTTGATGACGTCAGCCACAGCGATCATGCCCAAAAGCGCGCCGTCCTGGCTGAAGAACAAGGGGGTCTTTCCCTCCTGGGCAAGCCGGGCAGCTTCCGCTTCCACTTCCTCCGGAATCTCCGCCTGCCGGCGGACAAACGCAAGATTGCCCCCAGCCAGTTGGCTGCCGTTCCAGGTGCCGGTCAGCCCATTGCCCGGCACCGCCTGGAAATTGTCCACTTCCTGCTTTGCAATGCCCTTCTCTTCCGCCAAGGCAAGAATCGCCTTGGCCAGCGGATGTTCGCTTTTCTGCTCTAAGGCGTATGCCGCCTGGAGCAGTGTCTCTTCCCCGCGCCCATGGGCCGGGGACAAATCCGTCACCTTTGGCTCCCCCCTGGTGATGGTTCCCGTTTTGTCCAGAGCGACGATCTGAATTTTGCCCGTCTCTTCCAAGGATGCGGCAGTTTTAAACAAAATGCCGTTTTTGGCACCCAGGCCGTTCCCCACCATGATGGCAACCGGCGTCGCCAGCCCCAAGGCACAGGGGCAACTGATGACCAACACCGAGATTCCTCTCTCGAGTGCAAAGCCAACACTCTCCCCAAAAAGGAGCCACGCCCCAATGGTAATGAGTGCAATGGCAATCACGACAGGTACAAAGATGCCGGAAACACGGTCTGCCACCTTTGCAATGGGCGCTTTGGTGGCCGCTGCATCACTCACCATCTGAATGATTTGAGAGAGGGTCGTATCCTCCCCCACCCGAGTCGCCTCGCACCGGAGAAACCCAGACTGGTTCAGCGTGGCGGCGGAAACCAAGTCCCCTGCTCCTTTGTCCACCGGAACGCTTTCACCGGTAAGCGCGGCCTCATTGACTGCGCTGTCCCCTTCCAGAATGACGCCATCTACCGGAATCTGCTCTCCCGGCCGCACAACGAACCAATCTCCCATTCTCACCTGTTCGATTGGCACTTCCACTTCTTCTCCATCGCGCAACAAGGTAGCCGTCTTCGGCGCTAATTTCAAAAGACCTTTGAGTGCATCTGTGGTTTTCCCTTTGGAGCGGGCCTCCAGCATCTTCCCCACGGTGATCAGCGTTAAGATCATGGCGGCAGACTCAAAGTAGAATTCATGCATATACGCCATAACCGCTTGGGCGTCTCCGTTCACCTGAGCGGCGGTCATCGCAAACAAGATATAAACGCTATATCCAAAAGACGCCACGGAGCCAAGGGCCACCAACGTATCCATATTGGGTGAACGATGGAGCAGGCTGCGAAACCCGCTGATGAAAAACTGCTGGTTCACCACCATCACAGCCGTAGTCAAAAGCAGCTGTAAAAGCCCCATGGCAATATGGTTCCCATGAAAAAACGGGGGCAACGGCCAATTCCACATGGTATGGCCCATCGAGACATACATCAGGGGAACCAGCAAACAAAGGGAGGCGATCAGCCGTTTGCGCAGCGCCGGCGTCTCCCGGTCCTTCAGCATCTCTTCATATGCCATTGTC
This sequence comes from Oscillospiraceae bacterium, assembly GCA_028705905.1. Lineage (GTDB taxonomy): Bacteria > Bacillota > Clostridia > Oscillospirales > Oscillospiraceae > RGIG529. The sequence continues at coordinate 1,767 of JAQWCP010000070.1, read as the reverse complement.
GGCACCCCACGTTTTGCGTCCCCGCCTTTGGCGGAGGCGCCATACCCGGCCTGCTCTACCGCTTGGATGATTTGATCCGATGTGGCGGTTCCCTCAACACCCATTGCGTTGGTCAGCAGACTCACAGAGCAGCTGGTGACGCCCGGCACTTTGGAAACAGCCTTCTCCACCCGAGCGCTGCAGGCTGCGCAGCTCATGCCCGCAATTGTATATTGTTCCATGGCGCCTCCTTTACTTCATTAGTTTCTGCAATGTCGCCACCAATTCGTCAATGATTGCATCGTCCCCTGCACGAATCTGGTCCGCCACGCAGGTGCGAATGTGGCTGGCAAGCAGCACTTTATTAAAACTGTTGAGTGCGGCGTTTACAGCCGCAACTTGCATCAGGATATCGGTGCAGTACGCATTCTTTTCCAGCATGCCCTGAATCCCCCGCACCTGACCCTCAATTCTTTTTAAACGATTTTGCAAATCGCTATGCTCTTTTTTGGAACGCTCCTTCGTCTTCCCGCAGCACGGAAAAGATTGTAGCTCCATCGGATGATCGGTTCTTTCTTCCATGATGCACCCCTCCTTTTAACGGCAAATCGTATACCCCCACCGGGTATCTGTTCCGCATTCATCGTATACCCATGAGGGGTATTTGTCAAGCATTTTTTGATTGACCAACAATGGAACGCGTCTCCCCTCCCCGGAGCAGCTGGAATGTGTTAAGGGGAAGGACCCAACAGGAAAACGGCTCGGATATATGTGGCAAAGGTGGTTGCTCCAGCCACGTTGGCACGTGTTTTTGAGGATGAAACAGAAGAACGTGTCTTGGCCATAAACCAAGACACGTTCTTTCACCGAATGAGAGTGCGGCGCCCCAAGGCTTCCTCATTACCCTTCGCGGTTTTGCAACAATTTATTCAGTTCTTCCATGAACGTATTGATGTCCTTAAACTGGCGATAGACAGAGGCAAATCGGACGTATGCCACCTCATCTACATCCCGCAGCCGTTCCATCACCTGTTCGCCGATGCGTTTGGTGCTTACTTCCTGATCCAGCGAATTGCGTAAGGACTGTTCAATTTCATCGGCACACTGCTCCAAAACCGTCAAGGGGACCGGTCGCTTTTCACAGGCGCGGATCATGCCGTTGAGGAGCTTGTTCCGGTCAAAACTCTGCCGGCTCCCATCCTTTTTAATAACCACCAGGGGCAAGCTCTCCACCGTCTCATACGTGGTGAACCGCCGCTTGCAAGCAAAGCATTCCCGCCGCCGCCGGATACTGGCACCTTCCTCCGCCGGCCGGGAATCCACGACTTTGCTTTCCGGATAAGCACAAAATGGACATTTCATATTCGTCCCTCCTCGATGATGACGATTTCATTTATTGTAACACCATTTTCTGATCTCACTTGCTTTTTTTTCATTTGGCAGTATAATCCTTTTAAGAAAACCAATTTCTGCTGAACGCCGCAAAACTTGGTTTCCAGTTTATCAAAAGGAGTGTTTCTTATGCATCAAATCATCCATGCCGACAATGCCCCCGCCGCTCTTGGTCCCTATTCCCATGCAGTTTCCATCGGAAATTTGCTGTTCACCTCTGGCCAAATTGGCATCATACCCGAAACTGGCGCACTGGCCACCCCGCAGGTGGAGGCCCAGACCCACCAAGTGTTTCAGAACCTCAAAGCCGTCCTGGCGGCGGCGGGCTTGACCCTTTCTCATGTTGTCAAGACCACTGTATTTCTTACAGACATGGCGGATTTTGCCGCTTTCAAC
>JAQWCP010000069.1 GCA_028705905.1 Oscillospiraceae bacterium | reverse complement strand
ATGTTGGGTATCATGTTTCGAGGTGTCATTGACGATTAGCCGAGAAGCATCTTAGCGTTACTTTTCGGCTGGCTGTTTTTCGGCGCAGTTTTTACCTTTAACAGCCCACTCATTCTCTTGTTGATATTAATTTTTATTCTAATTTCAACATTTGGCATTGGCATGATAAGCGCAAGCTCCTTTTATCTGTTTAACTTTAAGCAAAACACCGAGCCTGTAAAATTCATCTTTCAGGATGTCATCATTGCGTTGACAGCAGGTTACTATTACCCGATTACCGTCTTGCCCTATCCGCTGCAAGTGCTGGGCAGCTTCATTCCGCATACATATGCGCTGGATGCACTCCGGCGGCTGATGATTCCCGGCGGTGAAACATTGACTCCTGTTTTGCCCTTGCAGCTTGCCCTACAAGGCATCAGCCCCATTGCGCTGGACATTATTGTGCTTATTATTATGTCAGTGGTGTTTTTGCCATTAGGCTGGTTCATGTATGTCAAGGGTATTGAAAAAGCAAGAAAGGACGGTACGCTAACAAGATGGCAGTAGATAATGTAATTGAGCTGCAAGGCATCATGAAAAGCTATAAGATCAAGAAAAGCAAAACGCCTTTCGTTGCCCTTGACGATGTCAGCCTGACCATCCGCAAGGGTGAGATATTCGGACTACTCGGAAGCAACGGTGCGGGGAAAACCACACTCATTAAGGTCATGGTGGGGCTTTTGGAGGCAGACGGCGGCACCGGCGAGGTGCTGGGCTTTGATATTTACAAGGAGCATAAGAAAATCCGCTCCAAGGTCAGTCTTGTTGCACCGACTGCCGATGTTGGAACGGATAACAATTTAACCGTCCGTCAAAACCTTGAATTTTGGGCGGTCGTGTATGACTTGGAAAAAGAACAAAGAAAAACGCGTATTGATGAAATGCTTGATTTTCTTGATCTTCGGCAATATGAAAATCACTGGCCGATGAGCATTTCGGCGGGCAACCGACAAAAGCTTGCCATTGCGCGATCGCTACTTGTAAAAAATCCCGTTATCTTCTTAGACGAGCCAACCGTAAAGCTTGACGCAAAAGGCGCGGAGGCTGTGCGGGAGCTTGTGGGAAAAATCAATCGGGAATTTGGTATTACTGTAATACTCACAACGCACTACATTTTTGAGGCGGAGGAGCTGTGTGAGCGCGTTGCCATAATGCACAAGGGAAAGATCATAAGCTGCGACACCGTAGCGAATTTACGCAGAAATCTTCAAAAATATGATGAACTTGTTATTACTTGCAAGATCATTTTCGATGAAGCACTGATAATAATTACGGCTTTGCCCTATGTCATCGCTTGCGAGTATCAAGGCGAAACACTTAAGATTCAGATGGACAATCTACACGAAAAACTGATTTATATTCTTAAAATATTGCGTGAGCATGGCACAGAAATTTTGGAGGTTGCGACAAACGAGCCGACCTTGGAGGATATTTTTGTTGATACAATAAGGGCGGGAGGTGACAAATAATGTTTCTGAAATCAGCGTTATCTTTTTCGAGGCTTGAATACCTCGCCATGCGGTTTTATCCGTCAAGTTTTATACTGACTATTGTGCAGAGCTTCGTTACAACGGGCATGTGGTTTTTCGTTTCCATATTCCTAAAAGACTATGCGGACAAATCGCTTGAAAGCTATGGCGGGGATTTTGTTTCCTACATGGTGATCGGCGTTGTGTTTTTTCAAAATGCCGCTACGATTATGACCTTGCCCTATCAGAGCATAAGCACTGCTTTTTGGGACAAACGGCTTGAAGTCTACAACTCGTCCTCCTATGGTATTTGGGCGTTTATATCTGGGCGATTTATTTGGACATTTTTATATCAGCTCATTATCCAAGTCGGAGTTTTGACTTTCGCCGTGTTGATTGTAGGCGTGAATATCAATGCAAACATCCCGGTGATCCCCTTAATTGCGTTTTACCTGTGCTTTGTATTTACATGCTTCGGCTTCGGGCTGATTGGCGCAAGTAACTTTTTCAATCTCGAAGTCAAGCAAGGTCGAGAGCCTTTTACATGGCTTGTGGATGTATTGGCGAGAATATTCTCAGGCATCTACTATCCCCTTGCAGTCCTGCCAATTGGTATACAATTTGTTTCACGCATCATTCCTCATACATACGCACTTGAGGGAATCCGGCTTGTCATGCTGAGTGGCTGTGGTTTTGAAAACAGTATTGTCAGAAGCAATCTACTTGTTATGTTGGGCTTTGCGGTATTTTCAATGCTGTTTGGCATCTTCGCACTGCAAAAGGCACTCGATAAGGCATACAAAGGCAACGGCGTGGGGATGGTGGTGTAACCGCTTTGCAGTTACATTCAGTACAAAATTAGAAAACAAAGGGGAGATTCTATTATGAGAGAAACTATCTATTTTCAGCGCAATGCGCCCGATCCAATATTGGGCGATGATTTTGTTCTTGACATCGTCCGTCAATACGTTCCCGAAGCAAAGACAGTAATGCATGTTGACGAATCGGGCGGCGAGGCGCGGACTTATGCGGTTGATGATAACATCATATTGAAAGTACAGCGTCCACAGCAGTTACGCTCAAGCACAAGTCTTGAAAAAGAGGTGTTTTTCCTTAGACAGCTCGAAAAGCAAACCGATGTAAATGTCCCCCGTGTGCTTGGGTATGGAAAAAAAGACGGAATCGAATACACTTGCATGACGCGTATGCCGGGGATTGCAGTTGAAGATGCGAAGCTGTCCAAAGAGGAAAAGAACGCTCTGCTATTTGAGCTGGGGAAAGAGCTGCGAAAAATACACAGCATAGACCAACAACTCTTTGCGGAAAGCGGTCTTTTCCCTTGTGATGACCCTTCGGATTTAACAGAAAGATTAAAACGAAGGTATCAATCTGCTTTGCAAAAAAAAGACGGCATTAGTCCGGAAAAGCTGAGTTTTGCATTGGACGCCGTGGAAGAAGAACTGCAAAACATACAGGATGCAGATGTGTTTGTGGCTCTGCATGTCAATCCTTATATTCCACACGTCTTTGTGGACGAAAACACGCTCAAATATTCCGGTATAATCGATTTTGGCGACGCCTATATCGGACACCCGATATTTGATATGTGGTATTGGAAAGTGGAGAGTAGAAAAATACTCTTGAGAGGATATACGGATGAAAAACCGATCAGTGAGGCATTTCAAAAAATATTTGATACAGTAAATGTCATTGCAAAAATGGTAGAGAGCTTGAGCTAAATGTTCATATAATTTTACATCGTGATCATATACGCATTATAGATATTTGACGAAATGACAGCATTCTTATAGCACTTCTCGTTATCCCAAGAGTAGGAGTCAGCCGTCCATTTGCCCATAGGAAAAAGCGTTTCTATTTGTAGGGACACTTTTATGTTACCATGCCAACAAGCTACAAACAACAAGCAAAGCAGATTACATCTGTGAAAATAACACTAAAATATCCAATCTTACGATCTCCCCTTATGCAAGGATATCCTGGACTATACTTGGGTTATAGAGTGAGCTTTCACCGATTTTGTTTAGTAAAAAATCTGAGCATAACCTTTGTGCATATAATAATTAACAGTTTGTTTATTGACCGATACCATTGCTTTTGGTATGATTTTAAGCATACTTATTTTGAAGGGAGATGGACATACAAATTATGGACGATGCTGACAGTAATAACGGAGATAAGCCTCCTTCATGTCATATATTAAGCCGAATAGGACATAGCCTATGCTTACGAGAGTAGCGCAGTAGGCTGTGTCTTTTTGCGTTTTAATTACAAAATGGTATTAATTTTGAGGAGGATTTTATTTTGGAAAGTTCTATTATATTTATGATTTTATTACAGGTGCTTTTGATTGCACTCAACGCAGTCTTTGCCTGTGGGGAAATTGCAGTTATTTCAATGAACGACAGCAGGCTTGCAAAGTTGGCTGCCGAAGGCGACAAACGAGCGGTGCGCCTTGCACGGCTCACCAGCCAGCCTGCACGATTTCTGGCAACCATACAGGTAGCAATTACCCTGTCCGGATTTTTGGGCAGTGCCTTTGCAGCGGAAAATTTTTCTGATGGCTTGGTCGCTTGGCTGATTGGTCTTGGAGTGACCGTGCCTGCTGCCACATTGGATGCCATTGCAGTAGTGGTCATCACCCTTGTGCTTTCTTACTTTACACTGATTTTCGGTGAGCTGGTGCCCAAGCGGGTTGCTATGCGCAAGGCAGAGGCACTGGCACTGGGTATGTCTGCACTCATCACCGGCATCGCTAAGCTGTTTGCACCCATCGTTTGGTTTTTGACGATTTCTACCAATGCAATTTTGCATCTGCTGGGTATTGACCCCAATGCCGATGATATGGAGGTCAGCGAGGAGGAAATCCGCATGATGGTGGATGTGGGCAGCGAAAAGGGCGCGATTGACCATGAGGAAAAGCAGTTTATCCAAAATGTCTTTGAGTTTGATGATTTGACTGCCGGAGACATTGCTACCCACCGAACAGAGATTTCCCTGTTGTGGCTGGAGGAAAGCATGGAAGATTGGAAAGCCACCATCCATAACAGCCGCCACACCCTGTACCCTGTTTGCGATGAATCTGCCGATAATATTATGGGTATTCTCAACGCAAAGGACTATTTTCGCTTGGAGGACAAAAGCCGAGAGGCTGTGATGCAGGCAGCGGTAAAGCCTGCCTACTTTGTACCCGAGAGTGTCAAGGCTGATGTGCTCTTTCGCAACATGAAGCATAGCCACAACACCTTGGCGGTGGTACTTGACGAATACGGTGGAATGGTTGGTATTATCACCCTTAATGACCTCGTTGAGCAGCTTGTGGGCGACTTGGGAGATGATGAACCCACCAAGAACGAAGTACCGCTGATTGAAACGGTTGACTCTAAGACATGGAAAATCCATGGTGACGCCCCGCTTGCGGAGGTTTCCAAAGCACTTGGCGTAGCACTTCCCTGTGAGGAATATGATACCTTTAATGGATTGATTTTCGGAGCTCTTGGCACAATTCCGCAGGACGGCTCCACCGCCGAGGTGGAGACGGAGGGACTGGTGATAAAGGTCACAGAAATCCGTGATCATCAGGTAGAAACGGCTTTGGTTTGCTTAGAAAATCCTGCGGCTGGCGAAACCGATGCGTGATGAATTTAAATGAATTTGCTTAATATATTTTTTAGGCACCGGACTTAAATAGCTGTAACAAAAACAGTATTTTCAATATGGAATAATTACCTTGCAGAAATGAGAAAAATATGGACTACGAAAAACGAAAACGATTTATAGTAAATCTGCTCTATGGCGGTCAGATTGCGTTACTTGTATATATTACCGTGAAATATGGATTTGGGCTGCTTGCGCCGTTTTTACTGGCATTTTTGTTTGCATATATTCTAAAAACGCCCGCAAGGTTTATATCCCAAAAAACCAAGCTGCCTTATAAGCCTGTGGTCTTGCTGCTGGTGCTTTTGTTTTACAGCATAATTGGACTACTGCTGGTGCTTTTGGGTATCAAGCTGGTTACCTCCACAATCGACATGGTATCGGTATTGCCTTCAGTTTACACAGCGGAAATTGAGCCGGCGCTTAGTGCCTTTTTTAATGGCATTGAACAAATCATCTTCAAGATGGACCCCGCACTTGTTGCGGCACTAAACGATATGTTTTCCCAGTTTGTTCAGTCTATTGGAGAGCTTGTGACAAACCTGTCTGTGCAATCTGTAAGTGCGTTATCCGGTTACGCTTCGTCTTTGCCGGGGATTTTCATCAAGCTTCTGCTTATGGTCATCTCCACGTTTTTCATTGCAGGCGATTACGATATGCTGGTGGGCTTTGCCTCTCGACAGCTATCCGATAAGGCCAGAGCGCTGCTACTGCAAGTAAAGAACTATGTGGTGGGCACGCTCTTTGTCTGCATCCGTTCCTATGCCTTGATTATGAGCATCACCTTTGTAGAGCTTGCCATCGGGCTGTCCATTATCGGTGTTCCCAATGCAATTTTAATTGCATTGGCTATCTCCATCTTTGACATTCTACCCGTGCTGGGTACCGGCGGTATTATGATTCCATGGACGGTAATTACTGCCATCCAAGGAAACTATCCGTTGGCAATCGGGCTGCTGGTGGTTTATTTAATTATTACAGTTATCCGCAACATACTGGAACCCAAAATCGTAGGCAGTCAAATTGGGCTACATCCAATTGTCACCTTGGCCAGTATGTTTGTGGGGGCGCAGCTTTTCGGTGTGTTCGGTCTGTTCGGTTTTCCGATATTGCTTTCTCTATTGCGGCATCTCAATGACACAGGAACAATTAAACTGTTCAAATAAGTGATATAAAAGCCAAAGGGCGTTGATTGTATTTTGCAATCAACGCCCTTTAACGTATAACAAGGTTTGCGCCAAGAAGTAAAAACAGTACACCGAACACTTTATAAAAATCAATACGAACCCCTTCAAAAAACAAATCAATCAAAAGACCGGTTATGATTTGTGCAGTAAGAATCAGTGTCAAGGCTTTTGAAACACCAAGCACAGGAATGGCTCGTGAGGATAGATAGATGATCATTGCCCCAAAGAAACCACCGATGAGCCAAACGGGACTAATTGAGAAAACCTGTATGTATCGTGAAGATGATCCACGCACCAAACTGATGATAAGCATAAAAACTGCTCCCGTTGCAAGGCTGTGAAGCGTGGCAATGCTGGGAGTGATTTGCTTACCAAGCTGGGAGTTGATGCTGGACTCAACCGCAGTAAAAACTCCTGCCAGTAACGCTAAAATAACTGCCATGCGCACACCCCCTCACCATATTGTATGGTGGAGGGAGTGTAATTAAGACCGACTGGAGGATTTTAAGATGAAAAACAGTATTAGGTCACCGCCTTTACGCAAGGATACTCTGGACGATACTTGGAATGTAGTAAATATTATAATTATATCAGATTGTCTTTATATAGATAATTTGATATAATTATTTAAACTGATAACGGGATGCAAGACTATCTAAAGATACTATATTTGCATGAAATGATCTTTATATATCTGATAGATAATTAAGGTTATGGAGAATGATGCATGGAAATAGAATAACTTCAGTGATAATTTTTAATAAAAAGAGGTGATTCAATGATATATGTATGTATTGATACAAATGTATATATTAACTTACTCACAGAAGTGATGGACACCGATGATACAGGGCAAAATGATGCACCTACTCAATTGGATGATTTGAATCTTCTATGTAAAGAAGGTGTTGTTACTGTATTAATACCGGAAGTTGTGAAACTAGAACTACAAAAAGCTAATAATAAATTTGAAGTGGATTGCAAAAGAGAGTATTCTAAATTAATTGATTACATAGATAAATACTCTACAAATTTATGGAGTGAAATTCGTGGTGTAGG